>NZ_JBQJIK010000065.1:0-48203 GCF_052078665.1 Inquilinus sp. CA228
GCTGTCGACATAGGACGCCGTGTCCACCCCAGCACCACCGTCGATCTGGTCGGCACCGGCCCCGCCAATGAGCACATCGTCGCCTTCGCCGCCAAGGAGCACGTCATTGCCCTCTTCGCCGTCGAGCGTGTCCGTGCCCGCCCCTCCCTCGAGCCGGTCGGCCCCGGCCCCGCCGCGGAGCTCATCGTCGTCCTCGCCACCCAGGAGCACGTCATTGCCGTCTTCGCCGTCGAGCGTGTCCGCGCCCGCCCCACCGTCGAGACGGTTCGCTGCGCTGTTTCCGCTGAGCGTGTCGTTCAGGGCCGAGCCGACGACGTTCTCGATGCTGGAATAGATCCAGTCACTCTGGGCATCGCCACCAGAACCCACGCTATATGCCGACCACGTATTGCGGTAGTCGGCAAGATCGACAAGGTCGATAGTCACACCTTCACTGCTGTCGGCATAGGACACCGTGTCCACACCGTCCCCGCCATCAAGCATGTCGCCATTGGCTCCGCCCACCAGAAGATCATCACCATCGCCACCCGTAATGTCGTCGTAACCAGCGCCGCCATAGATCTCGTCGTTGTCATCCTCGCCGTATAGCTGGTCGTCGCCCCCTCCACCGCGGAGTACATCATCGCCGGCCATGCCATGGATCTCATCCTGGCCGTCGGTACCCTTGAGCTCATTGTCGCGGCTATCGCCCCAGATGCTCGGGGCCCCCTTGCCGATCGCTCTCTCTTCCCGGCCGCTGTCGGCATAGGCGATGTCGAAGTCGCCCCCGCTTCTCCGCCCCCCGCCGTCAACGGAGACGACGGCAGCGGGGCCGGCCGTCTCGTCGCCGTCATAGAACAAGGTCGCCAGATCGAGGGGCAGTGCACGGTCGTCGCGCATGGGTCGTTCTCCAGCGGATGTGGCGCCGGGGCACGGTCCGTGCTGACGCCGAAGGTAATACCAGGCCCGCAGGTCTGATCCCGCGGACGGTTGGCATGTGAGAGGCGGTCAGAACAATTTCAATACAATTAAACAATATTTAACTATTACCGAATGTCTTCTATTGAATTCCAAATTTTTATTGACATACCCAACCATCATTACCGAGAGCGCTGATGACAATCCGCTGAATGTCCCTTAGTGTCTGCCAACATCACGTATAGCGCACAATGTACGATGGCTCGCCCCGTTGCGTCGGATGCCTTGGCCTGTTCCGCCGTCGGAAAGTCTGCCTTCGCCCGGCGGCCGCTGGCCAAGGAGATCGGCGACTTCGTCTTCGACAGCCCGCCGATCAACGAGCCCCTGGTGCGCGACCTCGCTGAGGGCCGCTTCCTCGACCACCAGCGCAACATCGTCCTTGTCGGCGGCACCGGCACACTGCGGAGCTCGTCGAGACCGGCAAGGACGGCTGGCGCTTCAAGAACCGCGCCTGATCCCCCACCCCGGGGGTTCTTCCCCCGGTGGGTGCACAGGAACCTCCCGCGCGTGCCGCTCCGCCGCTCGCGACGGCCACTCCGCGGTCCACGCGGGTCCCTCCTATGCACTACCGGGACCCCTTTGTGTGCCGATTGACGCTGCGGCCGAACTGTTCGTCCTGGATCCGCGCTTGTTCTAGCCGCCGGGCGCGAAAGGGCTGATACGGCGACGGTCGAGCGGAAGAAAGTGACCGTCAGCATATTTCCGTCCGGGCGGGGCGATGCTCCGCCCTTCGATACGCCTTCCCTGCTGCAGCAGTTGGCAGCCTAGATCACGATCACCGCGGCTGGATACTGAACTGCCGGAGCTTCAGCCGGCTCGCGGGCCATGAATATTGCGGCCGGCATGGTGCCGGGAGGGGTACAAGGTGGCATCGGCATTCCGTGACATGTCGGTGTCCTTGGCCAGTTGCTCGATCAGGCCAACCAACTCCCGGTGGACCACGGAGCCGGGGTCGCGCAACGCAATGGCCGAATGGGCCTGAGTCAGCCGGCTCAGCCGGACCAGGGTGCGGATCCGTTGCCGCCGTGTTTGCTTGAGATCTGAGGTGCGATGCCGGAACAGGATCCGGGCGAGTTCGCCGTAGCCGAACAGGTTGTTCAGCTCGGCGACGGTCGCATAGATCAGAAACAGCACGAGAATCCAGATCTGGATGAACAGGAAGCGGTGCCAAAGGAAACGCTCCGCCAGCTCGGCGCCGAAGCCGGCGATCTGCCCGGTGTCGGCGATGTGGCGGACGAAGGCTTCAAGCAGCCGGGCGATGAAGACGAAGGCCCAGTAGACAGCTGTCTTGAACAGGATGGGCTGGATCAGCGGGGCGCTGTCGAAACGACGCAGGAACGGCATCTTGTCCGCCACCAGCACCGCCTTCCCGACCACCAGTGCCGCCGTGGTAGCGACCAGGAAACTAACCGAGCGCTGGACATATCCGGCGAGCACCAAGTTCTGCGTGAACACGATCAGGTTGAAGCCGACCAGGAAGAACAGGGTCGGTGGCAGCAAGTGGCGAACCTCCCGGCCGAGATGGCGGAGGACGGGACGCCACCGGCTGCCCTGTGTCATGGCCACGGCTTGCCTCCATCTCTTCGAGACCGGTCGGATCGAGCCTAAGCAGGGGCCGAACTCACCGTCACGACATGTCGGACCTGGCGATCCACGCCTTTGCGCCGATCGCAACCGCTTTGGTCCCACTCCACCGATTCCCGTCGCCATTATCCGGTATGGAGAACCGGAGTGCCATCGGGAACGGCGGAAGCGGAATTCGACCGATCCGGTGGCTCGAACACGGCGCCCTATCGGCAGAGATATTGCTTCTTGATCGACTTGATGCCGCCGAGCGGATGGATCTCTCATTTATCAAAAGGCAAATGATCGCAGGAAGTTTTTACATCATTATTTGTCAGAAAAGTATTTATCCTAAATCACTATCGAATAACGTCTCCCGCAATCAACCACGCCCCGCTCGCCACCTTCTCACCCCGGTTGCCGGGGGCGTGATCAGCGATCCGATGCGAGCGCCGTACGGACGGGGAGTACGACACCGGCATCGGTGCACGACGCATGATCGCAACCCGATCCGGCAAGCTGAAGTGTTTCGTATCAATTCATGTGGATTTTTTCTCTGCCGTGATTGACTATTCTGAATGTCGATAGCGACCATCCATAAATAGCGGTCATGGACCTATGTAATATGAGTATAGATAGAGTATCATGCGCCAAGTTAACTTTAGCATCGGCGTACTCTTGATGGGCGCATCGATGCTCGTTGGCCATGGGCCGATGCGTCGGCGGCACCGGCTTCCGCCGCCACTGAGCAGAGCAGGAAGCCAGACTCCAGGATGCGACGAGATGAAGGAGGATTCCAAATGATCGGTTGCGCAGCCCGAAACAAGACCAGCCCAGGCACTTCGATCCGGGCGGCCGCCACCGCGGCGGCGATCCTGGCGCTGGCGGCCTGCTCCAATCATAGCGGTGCGGCGAGTTCAGCTTCGGTGCAGAACCAGGCTCCTTCCGGCACGGTTGAGATGCATCAGGTGCAGGCCGCCTTCATCGGCAGCGGCAACACCGGGGACGGCACGCTCCGGTTCCAGGGCAAGCCCCACAAGTTCAGAGTCTCCGGGCTGGGCATCGGCGGGATCGGAGTCTCGACGATCGATGCCACCGGCGAGGTCTACGACCTGAAGAAGGTCGATGATTTCGAGGGCGCCTATGCCGAGGGGCGCTACGGCTTTGCGTTCGGTGACCAGAGCGGCGGGGAGCTCTGGCTGAAGAACGACAAGAATGTGGTGATGCATCTCAAGGCCAGGCGCGTCGGCCTGATGTTGAGCCTCGGCGCTGACGCCGTCGTGGTCACGCTCGAATAGGAAATCGGAAGGCGCCCGGCTCTAGAAGTCTCGGTGGCCCAGCCCGTAGAGCGGCCGGACGTCGATGCTCGCAAGCTCACCCGCCCCTCTTCGGGCCGGGATGGCGCGATGAACGCCCGGCCAAGCCGGCATATGGCAGGTGGCGATCTGCAAAGGTGCGGGGGCCGGCGGCGGCCGGCCCTCAGTCTCGGCTCAGAGCACGAAGTCGTCCGCCTCTAGGTGGATCGTGCCGACGAGCACGATCTCCAGATCGGCCTGGCCGTCGCCATTGGTGTCGCCCTCGACCACCGTGTTGCCATCCTGCTGCTCGTAGCGCAGCTGCCCGGCCGTCCCGCCAAGAGTCGCCGTGCCGATGAAGGTGAAGGACTGGCTGCCGTCCTTGGTGGTGTCGGCGTCGATCTGCGTCAGCCAGATCTCGTCCTCCCTCTGGCTGAAGTCCGCGATCACGTCGGCCTTCCCCGCCTCGCTGTCGCTCAGCGCAGAGAAGAAGAAGTTGTCCGAACCGGACCCGCCGGAAAGGGTGTCCTGTCCGGCCCCGCCTTCGAGCCAGTCGTGGTCGCTGCCGCCGTCGAGCACATCGGCGCCGTCGTTGCCATAGAGCAGGTCCTGGCTCTCCTGGCCCATCAGCACGTCGTTGTCTGCGCCACCATGGAGTGAGTCGCCACCCGCGCCGCCCTCAAGCACGTCATTGCCTACCTCGCCATAGAGGTAGTCGGTGCCGCCGCCACCGGACATCCGGTCATGACCATCGCCGCCCAGGAGCCGGTTTCCTGCCTCGTTGCCGGTGATCCGGTCGTCCTCGGCCGAGCCGATGACATCCTCGATCCCGACCAGCAGGTCGCCCTCGGCCCAGCCGCCCGAGCACCGGCCGCCCGACAGGTCGAGCACCACCCCGGCACTGCTGCCGCTGTAGTCGACCCGGTCCACACCGGCCCCGCCGTCGATCCGGTTCGCCGTCTCCCCAGCGAGGAAGACATCACCATAGGCCGAGCCGACGACGGCCTCGATGCCGATCAGCACATCACCCATGGCGTCGCCGCCCCAGCCGCTGCCGGCCGCGAGGTCGATCAGCACACCTTCGGCACTGTCAGCGTAAGACGCCGTGTCCACTCCTGACCCGCCGTCGAGCTGATCCGCCCCCGCACCACCGGTCAGCAAGTCGTCACCTGCATGCCCATACAACATGTCACTGCCATCTCCACCATCCAAGGTGTCGCGGCCCGCTACGGAACTGTCGCTTTCCTGGGAGCCCCGATTGTCACCATACAGGGTGTCATCATCGTCACCGCCATCGAGCCGATCGTCGCCAGCGTCACCGCACAGCCGATCGCTAGCGCTGCCGCCTTCGAGCCAATCGTTTCCAGAGAGACCCAAGATATGGTCTTCATGATATCCAACACCACGCAAATGATCATCACCCTCCCCGCCCTCAATAGTGTGATGTGGATTCACCAACCAAATGATAAAACCGATAATTCCCATCGAATAGGCAGCCTGATAACCATCACTGGCGGCAGACGTCCCGTTGGCCGCGTGAAAAAGATGGTCATGGTTCCGTTGCCCACGCGCGGTCTCGACAGCCATCGGGCTGCTGCCGAAAGACAGATCGGCCGCATCTTCAGTCAATTGATATTGGTGGATGGTCACTCTCTCTGACATCTCATCTCTCCGGGATAGGGCAGGGCCGCGCCCCGTGCTGATGTTTATGGACAAGCCAAGCTCATGGATCGGATGGCACTCAACCATACGCAACTTTATAGGCGTCTCAATAACTATTTTTGAAAACCATCCCTATATTACCACAATAGGAAAATTTATTACCTAGATCTATTTTAAATACGAGAACGGAGATAATTACAATGGCGGACGGATATCTGCCCATTCGGAATGACCGAGCCGAAAGGTCTCCCGGACCACCGCCATGCCACATCAGCCCTCGGCTCTAGCACCACCCATTGCGCGATGCCTTCAGCGACGCTGCATTCACATCCAGATCCGTGAAGGAGCATCTATAACAGCGCATCATGCATGCATAAGCGGACGAAACTTGATCCGTCCTCTTCGATATGTTTCCTTCTTCCGGACAACTGAAAATCCAAGCACCGAACCCTGCAATCCAAGATCACGCGGACAGGTGATCCGAAATTTATGTTGGCATCCTGACCTGGAAGTCGTCTAAGCAGCATGCACACCGGCGAGAACGGACGCGATCGTGACCAGATTGGCGATCGACGTCGCGGCTACACGGTCGCCAAAGGCCAGCATATTGACTTTGAACAGTATGGGTTGTCCGACCATTGGCATCTCCAATCCTGACCGAGAGCGAGGGTTCTTCCAGCGCCCCGGGCCTGAGGTCTCAACGCCTCACTTGAAGCGCACGGCGCCAGAGACGGAGCCTGCGTCTCCGTGGGCTCCCACTTCCCGTTCCAAACCGAATGCCGTCCCACGACATGAGATCCACCTTTCCACTTCGCCCTCGGGCAACGCCCGCGTGCCAATGGACTGACCGCCTCAATCAGGGATGAAGCAACCATGCATCAGTCGCGACCGATCCTCTCGGGACTCTTCACCTTGAGCCTTGCGGCCGTCGCTTTGAACAGTATCGAGTTGGCCGGATCCATCGCCAAGGCCGAGCCGGTGGCCAGCCCAGCACGGACGATCTTCGTGAGCGATTTCGAACTCGATGCCGCGAGTGGGCAGGAGGGGGCACCAAATGCCGGTCTCGGCATTCTGCCGCGAGGCGGATTGGTATCGACCCTCCGCCAAGGTCTCGCCCAGGGCCCCACCGATCCGCAAGCCGGGGCCGCCGCGCTCGTGAATCGCATCGCGGACGCCCTGGTCGCCGAGTTGAGCAAGTCCGGATTCGCGAGCCGACGGTTACGCCACGGCGAGCCGTATCCTCCGGCTGGCTGGCTGGTCCGAGGCATCTTCACAGAGATGGACACGGGGAACCGACTCCGCCGCGCGGTCATCGGCTTCGGGGTCGGCGGGACAGAGATGCAGCTTCAGATCGTGGTCAGCGACTTGGCCAAGCATCCCAATGAGGCATTCTACAGCTTCGGAGTTGGAACCAGCAGCGATAAGGGGCCAGGAGCAGTCCTGTTTCGCAATCCCTATGTGGCGCTTGCCAAGTTCGTACTGTCGACGAACGCGCCGGAGCGCGACATTGACAAGACGGCTCGTCAGATTGCCGACGAGATCGCCAAACATGCGGCCGCCCTCCCGCCATAGAATTTCAAAGACAGCCCCGACGAGGGGCTCGATCATTCGGCCTCATCATATAGTCAGGCCGTGCGCCGTCGACATCCCAGCAGCGCATTGCGTGAGCAGGCTCGGCGCCCTCGCCACCGCGCTGGATTGCAACGGCTTTCCAAAATCGGCGCCACGGCCGACCGGATATGACCTCGGAAGCGTCTCGTCGGATTTCAGATAGGCTTCGACCGCCGGGACATGGAACCTCTCCCACACGGACCGGACGCCGCATGCAATAGAGCCAGGCAATTGGTGCAAAACCCATATCGCAGGCCGCTTTCGCACGGATGTCTCGTCCGATAATCGACCTCCGATTCCCGTGATACTCGGGGTGCCATCCGCGCACATGACGGACGCATAGATCCGGCCGCGATAGTCGCCCCCAGATCTTCAAGTGCAATCGACCAGGACGCCGAGCGGCCGAACCCCGACGCCCCCGCGAAGCGCCCGCCCCGTGGATCATGGGCCGGAGGACCGACCGATCAACAGCAAACAGGCGCAGCGCTGCACGGTCGAGCGCCACGGCGCTCCAGTCCCGAGAGGTGGGCCGGCCCACCTCAGGCTCAGAGCACGAAGTCGCGTTCGTTGAGGTTGATCGTGCCGACGAGCACGATCTCGAGGTCGGCCTGGCCGTCGCCATTGGTGTCGCCCCGCACCAGCGTGTTGCCGTCCTGGTGCTCGTAGCGCAGTTCGCCGGCCGTCCCGCCGAAGGTCGCCGTGCCGATGAAGGTGAAGGACTGGCTGCCGTCCTCGGTGGTGTCGGCGTCGATCTGCGTCAGCCAGATCTCGTCGCCCTCCGTCTGGCTGAAGTCCGTGATCACGTCGCGGGTGCCTTGCCCCGCCTCGCTGTCGCTCACCGCATAGTAGTTGAAGTTGTCCGAGCCGGAGCCGCCGGTCAGGGTATCCTGCCCGGCCCCGCCTTCGAGCCAGTCGTGGTCGCTGCCGCCGTCGAGCACATCGGCACCGTCGTTGCCATAGAGCAGGTCCTGGCTCTCCTGGCCCATCAGCACGTCATTGTCCGCGCCACCATGGAGCGAGTCGTCGCCCGCGCCGCCCTCGAGCACGTCATTGCCCGCATCGCCATAGAGGTAGTCGGTGCCGCCGCCGCCGGACATCCGGTCATGGCCATCGCCGCCCAGGAGGCGGTTTCCTGCCTCGTTGCCGGTGATCCGGTCGTCCTGGCCCGAGCCGATGACCTCCTCGATCCCGATCAGAACGTCGCCCTCGGCGAGACCGCCCGAGCACCGGCCGCCCGACAGGTCGAGCACCACCCCGGCCTCGCTGCCGCTGTAGTCGATCCGGTCCTCCCCGGCCCCGCCGTCGATCCGGTTCGCGCCAGTACCGGAGATGAAGGTGTCGTTGTGGCCCGAGCCGATCACGTTCTCGATGCCAACCAGCACATCGCCCATGGCGTCGCCGCCCCAGCCGCTGCCTTTCGCGAGATCGACCGACACTCCTTCGGCACTGTCAGCATAAGAGGCCGTGTCCTCCCCCGCGCCGCCATCGAGCCGGTCACCGCCGGCGCCGCCAACCAGGACGTCAGACCCTTCACCCCCTTCGAGCACGTCGGCGCCATCCTCGCCGCCGAGGACATCATTGCCTGCGTCGCCGTCGAGCCGGTCGCCGCCGGCGCCGCCAACCAGGACGTCAGACCCTTCACCCCCGTCGAGCACATCGTCGCCAACCTCGCCGGCGAGGATATCATTGCCCGTGCCGCCGTCGAGCCGGTTCGCAGCACTGTTACCTGCGATCCTGTCGTCATGGATCGAGCCGATGATGTTCTCGACGGAGAAATACAGTCGATCACCTTGGGCCGTGCCGCCGGAACCCGTGCTGTAGCCGAAACGCTCGTCGTCGACGAGATCGATGGCGACTGCCGCCCCGCTGTCGGCATAAGACGCGGTATCCACGCCGTCGCCGCCGATCAGCTTGTCGCCGCCGGCGCCGCCCACCAGCACGTCGTCTCCATCGTCGCCTCGGAGCACGTCCTCTCCATCTCCGCCAAGGAGCTCATCGTCTCCACCTTCGCCGCGGAGGATGTCGTCTCCTCCCTTACCCGAAAGAGTATCGGCCGACTCACCGCCCCTGAGGGTGTCGTTGTCATCTTCGCCCTCCTGGAATTCAAGACCGTTCAATTCCTCGTCGCTCTTGCGGCTCGCCATTATCCAACCCTGTCTGCCTGCAGCGGACATGAGGGAATTGCCGGGCGAAGATGGAGCGCCCCTGACGGAAGGATCCCCCACGGCGACCGGGCCGCAGGTCTCGCCGCCGTAGAGCAGCGTCGTCAGATCGGCGATTAGGGTTTCGGTCTCGCGCACGGGTCGTTGCTCCAACAGAGTCGGCGCCGGAGCACGATCCCGTGCGGACGCCTGAGGCCAAGCCAAATCCGCGGCTCGGTCACCCACGGACTGCACGGCATGTAGGAGACAGCTCAGAGAATTTCAATAAAATTTCAAGAAAACAGCCGAACATTCCTGGACATCATACAATCAATTCCAAATATTTATTTAGAGCTATCTCGAACATAGCAGACGAAAATTCTGGCCGCCCCGTCCAGGAATGTCCACGGTGCCGTCGCCGTCCGCATGCTGCTACGATTCAACCGGTTCTGATCGCCTCAGCTTCCCAAGACCGATGGCTATGTGGGTGATGACTACATTCGCGGTGGTGGGGATGCGACTGGCTGAACGGCGGGGGAGGATGTGCACACGACATCCTGACATCCTGCGCCGGCAGCGCTGCCGGCATAATGATCGATCTCGCGGCCGGCGGCTGGGGCGGCGACGCGACGGGCGATGTGCTGGGCGCGAGTTTCCAAATGGAGCGTTGCCACATGCAGCATGGGGCCGCCTCAATTTACTGGCGGAGCCGCATCACCAGCTTCCAACGAAAGGCGGGCTCGATCCGATACGGCGGATCGAGCCCGCAAGTCTTCCAATACGTGGCAGTCAGACGCCGCAAGCCGTGATTGTAACGGCATGCGGAGATCCAGCACCGAGGGGCAATGGTGATAGATCCTTTTTAAATCTAAGGCATCTCCATCGTGATATCAATATAAACTATAGGCTAATCTGTATTAATCCATAACTGTATTATATTAATATATAGTAATTATTTATACATGCCTAGCCACGAGGGCTAGAGGGGCCGCAGAGACAGATCTCGACACCACCCCGGTCATCTTGGCGTCAGAGGCCGAGGTTGTCCGCGGTCGACGCATGGGGCCGGAGACCCAATCTCAAATCCACCTTGCCGCCCGGGCATGTCGCCACCCGACGTCACCACACAAGGCAGCCGCCGACCTGTCGGGCGAGGCCCATGGCACCGGCGAGAGCAAAGGTTGAGCGTCGGCGTTGCCCTTGGCAGCGATCGCCGATCGGTCAGATCGGGCCACCTTCCGGCCAGCTGGCATCCACGATCGTTCTGCTTGAGCGCAACCGATGCGATCGACTATTCCCCACTCACTTTTCCGCGAGAACTAGGAGTCGGCAGATTTGAATTCCAACCATAACAATCGCGCATTGAATTTACTTTGTTTGTTTATACATCAGGATCGATTGAATCTCTTGAAGCGCGCAATCTTTCCTGCTAAGAATTACAGACTTTCACATTCAAAAGAATGGCTAGGGAAGCGATCGGCCAGTAACACGCGGTCGTCGAGGTTCGTTATTTGGGTCAAGCAGTACTGTTGTTGGTATTGGTGCTGCTCGCCACCCGCTGTGTCGTCCCGCCGGGAGACGCAGCGGGTGCCGAGCTGGAACGGAGAGGCACAATGCGGTTTCGCATCTTCCTTTCACCGATCGCGGCCGCGGTCTCCTGCGCCTTCCTCGGCAGGGCCACCGTCTTCTGGGAGCGTCGGCCTTTCCGATGGCGCGAGGGCCGTTCCGCGCGAATGACGCATCCTGCACAACAAAGCTCGGACGGTGACATCGCCCCGTTCTATGCCAGAGCCGCAGTCAGCGCCCGTAGCGGCCTCTTTGTCCGGGACGATCAGGCATCGCGACATCGGCCCGGTCGCCCATAGCCCGGCCAAGCCCTTCAACTGCATGGCAAAAGCAAGGCAGCCGAGCTTCCGCAAAACGCCCTGTGCCGACCCGAACATCGACCCTGCGACCCGCACAGGTGGAGGCAAAGGCGAGAGATCATGCATGCAACGGTCATAGGCGCGGGGGTTGTGGGGCTCGCATGCGCGCTCGAGTTGGCCGAGCGTGGCGTCGACGTCAGTGTCATCGACCGCGGCGACAGGCTCGGAGCAGGCAGCGCATCCTGGTACGCGGGCGGCATGCTGGCTCCCTGGTGCGAGCTTGAAAGCGCGGAACCGCTCGTGGCGGAGCTGGGCGAAGAAGCGATCGGCTGGTGGTCCGAAAAGTTCCCCGAGACCGTCCGCAATGGCAGCCTCGTCGTAGCCCAGGGCAGAGACCTGTCGGAGCTTGATCGCTTCGCGCGACGGACGCATCGTCTCGAATCGGTCGGGGAGGCGCGGATCGCCGAACTTGAACCCGACCTCGCCGGTCGATTTCATAAGGCGCTCTTCTTTTCGGATGAAGCCCACATCGACCCGCGGCGAGCGCTCTCAGCCCTGAAGTCGAAGCTCGAGCACCTGGGCGTCAAATTCACCTTCGGCCTGCATGCGCGCTCGGATCTCATGCGCGTCGACGTGACTGTCGACTGCCGCGGGCTGGCGGCACGGGACGTGCTGACGGATCTGCGCGGCGTGAAGGGCGAGATGCTGATCATGCGCACGAACGACGTCTCACTGTCGCGCCCCGTCCGGATGCTGCATCCGCGCATCCCGATCTACGTCGTACCGCGCGCCTCCGGCCACTTCATGGTCGGCGCCACGATGATCGAGAGCGACGACCAGCATCGGATCAGCGTCCGCTCGATGCTGGAGCTCCTCGGCAGCGCCTACGCCCTCCATCCGGCGTTCGCCGAAGCGGAGATCGTTGAAATCGGAACCGGTGTCCGGCCGAGCTTCGCCGACAATCTGCCGCGCCTGCGATGGCGCGGCAACACGCTCTACGTGAACGGCGTCTACCGCCACGGCTTCCTTCTCGCTCCCGCGCTGGCGCGCATGGCGGCCGACGCGATCCTGCACGGTCACAGATTTCCGGAGGTCATGGATGAAGATCATCTTGAACGGCGAACCGTGTGAGGTCGACGGGCGGACCATCAAGACCGCACTCGACGAATGCGGCTATGGCGATGCCGCCGTGGCCACAGCGCTTAACGGAGAATTCGTGCCGAAGGACCTCAGGTCCGAGACCGCGGTCACCGAAGGCGACCTTCTCGAAGTCTTGGCGCCGATGCAGGGAGGCTGACCAATGGCATTTTACGGTGTCGAGCTCACGTCCAGGCTCATGCTGGGGACGGCACGATATCCCTCGCCGGCAATCCTGATCGAAGCCATCAAGGCTTCGGGAACCGAAGTCGTCACCGTCTCGCTCCGGCGCCAGATGATCGGCCAGCAAGGCGGCGCGATGGGCGCCGGACAGGCATTCTGGTCGATGATCCGCGAGCTCGGCGTACGGGTCCTGCCCAACACCGCCGGCTGCAACTCGGTGAAGGAGGCCGTTACCACGGCACAAATGGCGCGCGACGTGTTCGCAACGTCATGGATCAAGTTGGAAGTGATCGGCGAAGACGATACGCTCCAGCCCGACGTGTTCGGACTGGTCGAAGCGGCTCGCATCCTCGTATCCGAAGGCTTCCAGGTGTTTCCCTACACCACGGAGGACCTGGTCGTGGCGGATCGTCTCCTGACCGCCGGATGCGAGGTGCTGATGCCCTGGGGCGCGCCGATTGGCTCCGGAAAGGGGCTCAACAACGTCTTTGGCTTGCGGGCGCTGCGGGCGCATTTCCCGGACGTGCCGCTCGTGGTCGACGCGGGCATTGGGTTGCCGTCGCACGCGGCCCAGGCCATGGAGCTCGGTTTTGACGCTGTGCTGCTCAACACCGCCGTGGCGCAGAGCGGAAATCCCGTGGCGATGGCCCAGGCTTTCGCCAAGGCCCTTGAAGCCGGAAGGCTGGCCCGCCTCGCCGATCCGATGGAGCCGCGCGACATGGCGGCGCCATCCACGCCGACGATCGGCAAGGCCGTTTTGGGAGAACAGACATGATGCTCGATCGTTTCTATCCGGTCGTCGATCATGCGGATTGGGTCGCGCGGCTGGCCCCGATCGGCGCCAAGTTCGTGCAGTTGCGCATCAAGGATAGGCCCGAAGACGATATCCGTCGGCAGGTCCGGGAAGCAAAGGCTGCGGCGGCCGCCTACGGTGCCCAGCTTATCCTCAACGACTACTGGCGAATCGCGCTTGAGGAGGGATGCGACTGGGTTCATCTCGGCCAGGGCGACCTCGACGGAGCCGACCTTGCCGCGCTTCGAGGAGCCGGCATCAAGTTCGGCATCAGCACCCATGACGATGCTGAACTCGAACGGGCGCTCGCCGCCGAACCGGACTATGTGGCACTCGGCCCGATCTACGAGACGTATCTGAAGGAGATGCTCTGGCCGCCACAGGGACTCGACCGGATCGGCATCTGGAAACGAAAGCTGGGCCCGATCCCCCTCGTCGCGATCGGTGGGCTGACGCCCGATCGGCTGCCGGGTGTTTTCCTGGCCGGAGCGAACAGCGCCGCGGTGAGCACCGACATCATCAGAAACGCCGATCCCGAATGGCGGACCCGTCAGTGGATCGAGGCGACGAGAGCAGCCGGCAGAAGCATGGTCGATCGCTACAGCCGCCAGACGATGCTGCCTGAGGTCGGGCCGGAGCGACAGGCGCTGGTCGCCAAGGCCACAGTCCTCGTCGTCGGCGTGGGAGGGCTGGGAGCGCCGGTCCTGCAATATCTCGCCGGCGCGGGGGTCGGAAGACTCATCATCGTCGACCGCGACCGGATCGAGGAGCACAATCTCCATCGCCAGCCGCTGTTCCGCATGGCGGATATCGGCTGCGCCAAGGTCGACGCCGCGCGAGACGCTCTTCTTGCCCTGAACCCTTTCATCACCGTCGACGCGAGATGCGAACGGTTGGTCCCGAACAACGCTGCCAGCCTTGTGGCCGCAGCGGATATCGTCGTCGACGCCGCCGACAGCTTCGCGGTCACCTATATCTTGAATGATGCCTGCAAGGCGGCAGACAAGCCCTTGGTCAGCGCTTCGGTGATCGGCCTCAAGGGCTATGTCGGCACGTTCTGTGGCGGCTCTCCGAGCTATCGCGCCGTGTTTCCCGACATGCCCCAGCAGGCGCAGAACTGTGCAACTGCCGGCGTCCTGGGAACGGCCGTCGCGGTCATGGGCTCTCTGCAGGCACATGCCGTGCTGTCGCTGATCCTGGGCCTGCAATCGTCCCTGGAAGGGAGGGTCGTGTCGGTCGACTTCCAGACATTGGCGATCCGGGCGTTCTCGTTCCACGGCGCAGTCGAAGATCCGGAGGCGCTCCTGCCCTTCATCTCGCCGTCGGACGTCACCAACGAGGATATCGTGATCGATCTGCGGGGACTCGATGAGGCCCCTGCCTCTCCCTTCCCGCGTGCGCTGCGGATGAGCGTGGACGATGTCGGTCGCGGCGAGTGGCGGCCGCCTGATGAAGCCCAGCGTGTCGTCCTGTGCTGCCGCAGCGGCATTCGTGCGGCACGGGCGGCCACCATGCTGAGGACCAGAGGACATCGGGAACTGGCGCTGGTGGCGCTAGGGTGATCGAACACGCGAGCCAAGGCAATCTCAGCTCATGGGATGGCTGCCATAGGGTGCGGTTGCCGATAGGGCCGGTCATTCCTCGACTGGAGCCGTCCCCTGGCGCCCGAAGAACAGACCTGTGCCTCACGGCGATCATGGCCGAGACAATCAGGTCGAATGGGGTGCGGTCGAGCCAGTCCCGCCGGCCAACAAAAGGAGAAACATGCAGGAAACAAGTGATCGGCAGGGACCGCCCTGCCACCTTGATCATATCCCAAAAAATCGGGCGCAGTGGCAGGCGGACAGTGACCGGTATGACCGAGATCATCAAGCCGCGCTCTCAGGGGAACACGCGATGGCCTGGGGCTACTGGCGGGTCCCGGAAGCAGTGCTCAACATCCTCGGCGATGTGTCGGACAGGGATGTGCTGGAACTCGGCTGCGGGGCGGCTCGGTGGTCAATCGCCCTTGCCCAGCGGGGAGCGCGGCCGGTTGCCCTCGACATCTCGCCACGTCAGCTGGGCCATGCGCGCCGGCTCATGGACGCAGCCGGCGTGGACTTTCCTCTCGTGGAGGCATGCGGCGAGCAGGTCCCCTTGCCTGACGCGAGCTTCGACATCGTGTTCTGCGATTGGGGGGCCATAACCTATGGTGACCCCTTGCAGTCGGTTCCCGAGGCGGCGCGCCTGTTGAGGCCCAATGGGCTTCTGGCATTTTCGACATGGACGCCGATCGCGTCATTGTGCCTCGATCTTCCCAAAGGGCAGATCGGGCCTGCGCTCGTCAATGACTACTTTGGTATGCATCGCAAGGACTGGATGGGCATCGAGGTTCAATTCCAGTTGCCTTATGGAGAGTGGATCCGGCTCTTCGGCAGGGCCGGCCTCATCATCGAGGATCTGATCGAGATCCGGCGTCCCGCTGGAGCGACCAGCACTTACCTGGCCCCCGACGCTCCGGAGATGGAGTGGGCGCTGCATTGGCCGATGGAGCATGTGTGGCGGCTTCGACGTAAGCCCTGAGAGCGAAAGTCGAATGCAGCTTGTCGGCCATCTCCTTGTGGCCGGAGTGTCCAGTTCAGCGCAGCCGCTTCTTGCTGCCACCGAATCGACGGCCCCGAGAAGGGATATTGGTCTAGGCTCGCTACAGTTACGACCGGAAGCGCGCGCGGGCAGTGTCGCGACCGCCGCGCCCTGCCTGGCCTCGCCGGTGGCCACTCGCCGCCATCCGGCGTGATCCTGCGCATCCGGATTTCACGCTTCTCACCAATCGACCGGAGGCGGCCGGATTATTGTGAGAGGGTGTCTTCGGTGCGGCAGCAATGCCGGATGATGATGATGTCCGTAGTGTCGGAACGACGGCAAACGCCCGCGGAGATTGCGCCCGGACGTGCTCGACGGGATCGGACTTTGGGCTTTGGTCGGGGTACATCAATGAGATGATTGGCCGGCAGGGGAGTGTTGGCCATCCGGCCCGTCGAGTACGACCCAGGCCTGGACGTTGTCGGGGAGGTCGGACGAAGTGCTCGCCAAGCAACGGGGTGGCGTGGGCGGAGACCTCCGGCAGAGCCGGAGTGAAGCCCTCGGCCGCTGTGGCGGACCGACCCGCGCCTTTGGCAGCAGAACCCCAGGTGCCGCAGCACCCGGGGCCGTGATCCTGCGGCACAGATCAGCGTGGGTCCAAGCAGGGCCCATCGCGACCGGGTCGGGGCCGCACAGGATCACCGCCGCCGGCGTCACCTCATCGGCTTCGGTCAGTCCCGCTGCGGGCGACCCGTCACATGATCCGCGAACACCGGCATCGCGGCGCAGGGTGAGGCACTCCATCCCAGCCGGCCATGCCGCCAACCGGCCTCCCCGGCGCGCCAGGAGGCGCAGTTCCTCCGGCAACCGATCTCCACCGATCTTGGGGGCTGATCCCGTGGCTCCTCCATATCTGGCGGAGCCACAAGAGAATCATGGCTCGACCTTCCAGAGGATCCCCTGGGTCACTTCAAATAGCCACGATATCAGAGCACGAAATCGCTAGCCTTCAGCTCGCTTGTATCCTTGAGCAAGATCTCGAGATCGGCTCGGCCGTCTCCATTGGTATCTCCCTGCACGAGCGCGTCGCCATCCGAAGTGATCTGGTAACGCAACTGGCCGGCCTGGTTGGTGAAGGCTCCAGTCCCAATGAAAGCGAACGTCTGGTTATAGTACATGTTGGAATTGGCATCGATGTTGTGCAGGTCGATCTTGTCATCCTCGCCCGAAGAGAAATCCATGATGGTGTCGGCCGCCCCCGCCAGGCTGTCTTGGACGAATGCAAAGGTGAAGAGATCTGCTCCGGAGCCGCCCTCCAGGCTGTCCTGGCCATCCTGACCATTAAGGTTGTCGTTGCCTGCACCGCCCTGACACAGATCGTTGCCGGTGAAGCCGATCAGCAGATCATTGCCGGAGCCGCCCCGGACGGAATCGGCTCCATTACCGCCATGGAGCCAGTCATCGCCGTCTTCGCCCTCAAGCTCGTCGTTGCCATCTTCGCCATAAAGGTAGTCCTTGTCGGTACCACCGTACAGGATGTCACCTCCCTCACCACCGTACAGCCAGTCGATGCCGCTTCCTCCATCGAGAGTGTCATGGGAGTCGCCGATACCTCCATTCAGGTGGTCGTTTCCGTCGCCACCATCGAGAGCGTCCACGCCAAGCCCGCCATCAAGTTGATCATGGCCTTCGCCGCCCTTCAGTATATCATTGCCGTCTATCCCGGAGAGGATGTCGTCGCCTTCCTTGCCGCGGAGCGTGTCGTCGTTGATCGTTCCCGTATGTTCGTTGTCGCCGCTGTCTCCCTCCCAATCTTCACCCGGAACCCCGGCAGAAGTGGATTCGTCACGATCGAGGATGGCTTCGTCGTGCCCAATGTGCGTTCGGCCGGAGCCCCTTTGGCCAGGATCGAATACGAGGTCGAAATCGATGAGATCGACGCGTGCCTGGTCATCAGGCAGAATCATTGAATCCAGATCCCATGAATGCTTGATCATCTCTTTCTCCAGAAAGCTCGTTGCGGACCGAATTGAAGCGATTGCTTCTTTCATCAACACGCGGTTACTACTCAGCCATCCCGGCTGCGTGCTCAGAGCACGAAGTCGCTGGCCTCCAGCGTGATCGTGCCGGTGAACACGATCTCGAGATCGGCCTGGCCGTCGCCATTGGTGTCGCCCTGCACCAGCGTGTTGCCACCCCGCTGCTCGTAGCGCAGTTCCCCGACCCTGCCGGTGAAGCCCTCGGCGCCGACGAAGCTGAAGGCCTGGTCGCCGGCCTGGCCGGCATCCGCGTCGACCCCGGACAGGTCGATCCGGTCGCCTTCTGTCCCACTGAAGTCGGTGATGCTGTCGCGCGCACCTGCCCCGGCCCCGCTGTCCCGCACCTCGGTGTAGACGAAGGTGTCGGCTCCGCCCCCACCCGTCAGCACGTCCTGGCCCCAGCCCCCGGTCAGCGCGTTCCCCGCCCCGTCTCCGACCAGCTCATCGCCATGCGCCGAGCCGATCACGTTCTCAACCCCCCGATAGCCGTCGCCCTCGGCGAACCCCCCGGCGCCCCGGCCCGTCCCGAGATCGACCGTCACCCGGTCGCTGCCGGAGTAGTCCACCGTGTCCTCGCCGGCGCCGCCGTCGATCGCATCCACCCCGGAGCTGCCCCAGGCCGTGTCGTCCCCGGATCCGCCCGAAAGCTGGTTCACGCCATCGCCGCCATGCAGCCAGTCCGACCCCTCGCCTCCCTCCAGCACGTCGACGCCAGCCTGACCCCGGAGCGCGTCGTCCCCACTCGCCCCCATGAGCCGGTTCGCGCCGCCATCCCCGTTCAGCACGTCGGCATGGGCCGAGCCCTCGAGATCCTCGATCCCGATCAGCTCGTCGCCCTCGGCGTCGCCGCCGACGCCGCGGCCGGTCGCGAGATCGACCGCCACACCGGCGCTGCTGTCACTATAGGACACCCGGTCGGCGCCGCTGCCCCCGTCCAGCCGGTTCGCCGCGCCGTCGGCAACCATCACATCGTCATAGGCCGAGCCGATGACGTTCTCGATCCCCTGATACCGGTCGCCCTCGGCATCGCTGCCAGCTCCGCGGCCGGTCGCGAGATCGACCGTCACGCCGGCGGCGCTGCCCAGATACGATACCGTGTCCACGCCGCCGTCGCCGTAGAGCTCGTCGGCGCCGCCGCCACCCTCCAGAGTGTCATCGCCGGCGTCGCCCATCAGGACATCGTTGCCTGCCCCACCCTCGAGCCGGTCATGGTCGCCGCCGCCGTCGAGCTGGTCCACGCCGTCGCCGCCATAGAGCAGGTCCTGGCCTTCCTCGCCCGAGAGCACATCTCCGCCCGCGCCACCCTCGAGCCGGTCGCTCCCTGTGCCGCCCTCGAGCACGTCATTGCCCGTCCCACCATAGAGCCGGTCGTTGCCGTCGCCACCGGACATCCGGTCATGGCCATCGCCACCCCACAGCCGGTTCTCTGCCCCGTTGCCGGTGATCAGGTCGTCCCCGCCCGAGCCGATGACCTCCTCGATCCCGACCAGCACGTCACCCTCGGCCCAGCCGCCCGAGCACCGCCCGCCCGACAGGTCGAGCACCACACCGGCCTCGCTGCCGCTGTAGTCGACCCGGTCCTCCCCGGCCCCACCGTCGATCCGGTTGGCGCCAACACCGGAGATGAAGGTGTCGTTGTGGGCCGAGCCGATCACGTTCTCGACGTTGACCAGCACGTCGCCCCTGATCTCTCCCAGCGCGTCGCCCATGGCGTCGCCGCCCCAGCCGCCGCCGGTCGCGAGATCGATCAGCACGCCTTCGGCGCTGGCGGCATAGGATGCCGTGTCCACACCTGCGCCGCCATCGAGCGTGTCTGCACCGGCCCCACCCACTAGCACATCGTCGCCGTCGCCACCGCGAAGGGCGTCGCCACCGCTGCCGCCATCCAATTCATCACTGCCAGCGTCGCCGTAGAGGCCATCGGAGTCTTCTCCGCCATGGATCAGGTCATCCCCGTCTCCACCGTATAGGACGTCCGAGCCCGACTGGCCCCAAAGCTCGTCATGTCCTGCGTCGCCGTAGAGCTTGTCGTCGCCCCCCTTGCCTATCAGGGCGTCATTTCCCCCGAGGCCATGGATCTCGTCATTATGATCATCGCCGTACAAGGTATCGCTGCCTTCCGTCGGCCGAAACGAGAACATGATGCCGACTGTGCCGTGGACACCTTCATTGTCGATGCTCCCGTGCAGCCTCAGGCTCGATCCCATGTCGCGTGGGTCATGGCCATGGAGAAGGTTCACCGGATCCTCAGTCAGCGCCCGCTCATTCATACTTCTTCTCCCAGATTCGTGGTGCCGGAGCACAGCCTGCGCGGGCACCAGAACCAAGCCAAGTTCGCAGATCAAACCACCTCAGATCGAGAACATGTATGAGACAACCGGAGCCACGGCAACGGAAACCAAAGCCCAACCCTTTATATTACCAGAGATCTATCGATACTTTACTTCTCCTTATCGAACATACCGTATCTTTCCATTGGAGAATATGTCAAAAAGCCACGTGCTTTTCCGCTTCACTGAGACAGTGAGGTCATTCGTAATTGCCGCGATTCATGCTGCGTAGGGTGAGAGCAGACTGGATGTGCGATACGCCCGGCATGCGCGACAGCTGCTCCTTGTGGATCCGCGCGTAGTCCGCCATGTCGCGGGCGACGACGCGTAGAAGATAGTCCGGCGTCCCGGCCATCAGATAACATTGATCCACCTCCGGGCATTGCCGCACCGCCCGCTCGAACCGGGCAAGATACTCCTCCGTCCGATGATCCAGAGTGATCTGGACGAAGGCGATGATCCCAATTGCCGCCAAGCTGCAGCCTCCTTGATGCATCCCATGCCGAGTGGCCACGCGCGCCGCTGATGCGCCGACGAAGATAGGAAGCCACGGATTTGCATCCCTGGCCGTGGGAACTGCGCGGCCGTTCAAGCCAGCTGGGGTCGGATGTACGCCTCCGCAGCGCTGCGCTCCGGACAGCTGTCGGCGCCCGGCTGGCGGAGTCCGGGGCCGGCGTGGCCGCCCCGCCTCGGGCTCAGAGCAGGAAGTCGCTGGCCTCCAGCGTGATCGTGCCGGTGAGCACGATCACGAGATCGGCCACCCTGTCGCCATTGGTGTCGCCCTGCACCAGGGTGTTGCCGCTCCGCTGCTCGTAGCGCAGCTCCCCGGCCTTGCCGGTGAAGCCCTCGGCGCCGACGAAGCTGAAGGCCTGGTCGCCGGCCTGGCCGGCATCCGCGTCGACCCCGGACAGGTCGATCCGGTCGCCTTCTGTCCCACTGAAGTCGGTGATGCTGTCGCGCGCACCTGCCCCGGCCCCGCTGTCCCGCACCTCGGTGTAGACGAAGGTGTCGGCTCCGCCCCCACCCGTCAGCACGTCCTGGCCCCAGCCCCCGGTCAGCGCGTTCCCCGCCCCGTCTCCGACCAGCTCATCGCCATGCGCCGAGCCGATCACGTTCTCAACCCCCCGATAGCCGTCGCCCTCGGCGAACCCCCCGGCGCCCCGGCCCGTCCCGAGATCGACCGTCACCCGGTCGCTGCCGGAGTAGTCCACCGTGTCCTCGCCGGCGCCGCCGTCGATCGCATCCACCCCGGAGCTGCCCCAGGCCGTGTCGTCCCCGGATCCGCCCGAAAGCTGGTTCACGCCATCGCCGCCATGCAGCCAGTCCGACCCCTCGCCTCCCTCCAGCACGTCGTCCCCGCCATCGCCAAAGAGCCAGTCGTCGCCGCCTCCTCCCGAAAGCCGGTCGGTGCCGTCACCGCCTTGGAGCCCGTCGGTGCCGTCGCCGCCCTCGATCACATCGTCGCCCGCATCACCCCTGAGATCATCGTCGCCAGCGCCACCGTCGAGCGTGTCCTGGCCGCCGGCGCCGGAGAGCACATCCTCCCCCGCACCGCCGGCGAGCCCGTTGGCTCCCTCTTCACCAGCCAGCACGTCGGCCCAGGACGAGCCTTCGAGCGTCTCGATCCCGGAATAACTGTCGCCCTCGGCGTCGCTCCCCGAGCCGCTGCCGGCGGCGAGATTGACGGTCACGCCAGCAGCGCTGCCGGCATAGGAAGCCGTGTCCACGCCTTCGCCACCATCGATGAAATCGGCACCTTCGCCGCCCTCGAGCCAATCGTCGCCGGAACCGCCGGACAGTTCGTCATTGCCCATGCCGCCGAAGAGCCAATTCGCGGCCTCGTGGCCGGCGAGAATGTCGTCGCCGGCCGAGCCGATGATGTTCTCGATGTCGACGAGCGTGTCGCCCTCGGCATCGCCGTTGGAGCCGCGGCCAATCCGGAGATCGACGACCACCCTGGCGACGCTGTCGGCGTAGGACACCGTGTCCATGCCGGCGCCGCCGTCGAGCCGGTTCACGGCCGCGACGGGGCCTTCGGCACCGCCTTCGATCCAGTCGTCGCCGGCGCCGCCATAGAGTTCGTCGTCGCCGGCGCCGCCGTTGAGCCGATCATTGCCGTCACCACCTTCGAGCCGATCATTGCCCTCGCCACCGGCCAGCCGGTCGTCGCCGAGGCCACCCGCAAGCCGGTTCGCGGCCCCGTCCCCCTTGAGTGCATCGGCATAGGCCGACCCTTCGATGTCCTCGATTCCACAGAGACTGTCGCCCTCGGCCGCCCCGCCAGAGCCATGGCCCCAGCCGTAGCGGTCTTGGGAAAGATCAACGCTCACACCGGCGGTGCTGTCGCCGTAGGAAACGACATCCCGGCCATGACCACCGCTGAGGACATCGATGCCATCGCCACCGTAGAGCGCGTCATCGCCATCACCGCCATCAACGATGTCGCCGCCCGCACCTCCGTAGAGGATGTCATCGCCGACGTCTCCAACGAGGCGGTCTTCACCATCGCCGCCAGAGAGCCGGTCGTCGCCGGCGTCGCCGACGAGCACATCGTCACCGTCTTCCCCATGGAGCACATCGGCTCCATCGCCGGCATCGAGCAGGTCGTCGCCGGTGTCGCCATCGAGCCGGTCGTCGCCGTCGCCGCCGTCGAGCACGTCGGCACCGTCACCGCCCCCCAAAATGTCGTCGCCGCCCTTGCCGACCATCTGGTCGTCGCCATCGGTGCCCATCATCTCGTCGTCGCCTTCGGTACCATCGAAGACGCCGGATCCTCCCAAGGGAGCGCCACTGGCGTCGCCGCGAGCGCCGGCGTCGGCATGGCCGCGGATGATGGCCTCGCCGGCGGAGCGGGACGCATCGCCGGCCTCACGGTCGGGCGGCACCGTCCGGCATGCTCTGTCGAGCGCCATACTGAACTCAGCCTCTGCCGCCGACCATTCGGCCAACTCACCTCCGTAGAGGCGGGACATCAGCTCAGCCGTCAAGATTTGTTTGTCCACAAGTGGCCTCCCGGAGATGAAGATTGATATTACGTCACACAACCACAATTGATAACTTATCGCTTACCTAAAAATATTAATGCAAAATCAAATTTCAACAAACCCGTGTCAGCGCAATAAATATATTCATTACTGTTATTATGCTGCATATTTTACATTCCTTGTCCAACACGAGACATCGACGCTTAAGATCGAGATGGGAGCGGAGACAGACCAGAGACAAGCGGCCCGCATCCACCGACCCCGGATCGGCCATCCGGCTATCGACAATTGTGCCCCCCGACCTACGGCCGCACCGCCATGGCATCGCGTGGCAACGTCACCCGGAGGGTCGGCAACACGTCGCCATCCCGCCGGTAGCGATCTCAGAGAAGAAAGTCCTGAGCCACGAGGCTGGGCGCACCGACGAGCAGGATCTCGAAATCCACCTCGCCATCACCGGTCACGTCGCCCTGCACCACTGTGTTGCCGCCTTGTGCCTCATAGCGCAGCTGGCCGGCGTGGTTCTTCTCGAACGGCGCGGTGCCGATGAAGCTGAAGGCTTGGTCGCCAGCCGCTTGGTCCTCGGCATCCACCGCCGACAGATCGATCCGATCACCCTCCGCCTGGCTGAAATCCGTGATCAGGTCGGCGGCCCCGGGAGCACTGTCACCCACCGCCGAATAGACGAAACGATCCTCGCCGGCGTCGCCGCTCAGCTGATCACGTCCGGTTCCACCCTGAAGATCGTCGGCGCCGTCTCCGCCCGCCAGAAAATCCTCGCCATCGTCACCCTCGAGGATGTCGTTGCCGTCGTCACCCTGCAGCCAGTCATTGCCGGAGCCGCCACAGACCTGATCGTTGCCGTCTTCGCCGTGGAGCCAATCACCACCAGCTCCGCCGCAGGCTAAATCGTTGCCTTCTCCGCCATACAGTTCGTCATTGCCGGCATCGCCATCCATGGTGTCGGTGTCGTCCCTGCCATAGAGCCTGTCGTCGCCGGCACCGCCCGTGAGAAAATCGTCACCGGCACCACCGTCAAGGGCGTCAGCACTCTCATCATCGCCGCCGTAGAGCTTGTCGATACCGTCGTCACCACGCAACTCGTCGGCGCCCTCACCGCCATCAAGAACATCTGCGCCGTCTCCGCCGTTCAATTCATCGGCACCTTCATTGCCATAAATGGAGTCGTTCCCGTCGGCGCCATAGAGCTTGTCATCACCGGAGTCGCCGTGAACGATGTCGCTGCCGCCGCCGCCATCGAGCCTGTCGTCCCCAGAGCCACCCTGGATGTTGTCGTTGCCTTCCTCGCCAAATACCCTGTCATTGCCGGCTCCGCCATCGAGGGCGTCTGCACCGTTCCCGCCGTATACCTCGTCCTCGCCATCACCACCGTGGGCGGTGTCATCGCCGTCCTCGCCCTCCAATTCGTCGTCACCCGCACCACCTTCAAGGGCATCCTTGCCGCTCCCACCGAAGAGCTTGTCATCATCGTCGCCTCCAAGGAGAAGATCGTCACCGCCCTCGCCATACAGCTGATCGTCACCTGCATCGCCGCGAAGCACGTCATTGCCGTCATCGCCGTAGATGACATTGTCCCCGGCGTCGCCGTACAGCTCATCATCGCCGACGGTGCCGCGATCCGCACTGGACGGTGCGCCATCATCGACGCCTGCCCAAGGCAGGAACGCCAGATCTGTCACCGATCGATGTTTGCCCACAGTTGCTCCGAACGGAATTGAGACATCGCATTCGTCTCGACCATACGAGATCAAACGACCTCTACGGATGTCGAATACCGACGACAGCGATATTCGATACCGAAATGGGCGTCAACCGGATTTCTTATTATAATTGTTTCCCAGATCAGCATAACCAAATGTAATACTATACCGATATTTTCGTGGCATTTCATTGTGTAATCTTGTTATCAGTACGGAAGATTGATCAATCGGCAGAGCAACTGAGACCAGACAAGCGACGCAATCGATCGGAAGCACAAGGAGCCGGAACCGACACCCGCATCCCGGACTGGTCTCATATTTGCCTGTCTCGGCACGCTGCCAGTCGACTTGTCGTGCGATGCGACCAAGCCGGCCCCGAGGCAGAAGGCCGGAGCATCGAAGCATCCGGCACCGAAGTCGGCTCCAACCGCCTTCCGAAAGTGCCAACGGACCGGCCGTCCTCCTTCACCGACCAGAACAACCAGTCAGGGAAATCAACAGTCCTTCGTCCCTGGTGACGCGAACAGCCCTCCATGCCGTGGCTTTTCGTCCGCGCGCGGCGCCGCTCCGACGGCGGGCCCCGCGCCCATCCGTCCATCCTTCCGCGCCTTGGCAAAAGCACGGTCGCTCGCGAGGAAACTTGAGACGATGGACAATCTGCCGCTCAGTTTCCTTGCAGATCTTTCAACTAATTTGAATAACTACATGTAATACGTTGTGATATATTCAGTAATATTGAAGTAGATTCTTATTTCATATTGAACTGTTTTTGGCGATTTCATACAAATTTCCCGTCTACAGAGTTCTGATCTGCGAGGCTCGCCTTGTCTTAGGTGTCAGCACGGATCGTGCCCCGGCACCACATTTTGGGAGAAGAATCGTGCGTGAACATCAGCTGACTGGAGATCTGGCGGCCGTCCTCCATGGCGACGGCCGGAGCGAGGTGGTGCCGGGCGTGAGCTGTCTTGCTCGCGGCGGCGACATCCCGCCCCTGAGATCTGACGGAAGCGTCGCTCATGACGATGGCCCCGACGCAGCCCGCGATTGGCCTTCGAAGCCGCCGACGGAAGGTGACGACCGTCTAATTGGTGATACCGCGGACGATGAAATTCACGGCGAGGAAGGCAATGACACAATCGAGGGTCGTGGCGGCGATGACCGGCTCTATGGCGACGATGGAAATGACGAGATCAGGGGCGAGGATGGCGAGGACCGGCTCTCTGGCGGCGACGACCAGCTCTATGGCGGCAACGGCAATGACTCCCTCTACGGTGACGCTGCAAACGACAAGCTCTATGGCGACGCTGGAGATGACAAACTCGATGGCGGCTCGGGCATAGACCTGCTCTATGGCGGAGATGGCAACGATCTGATCCGCGGTGGATATGACCATAGCTCTGACGGCCTCTTCGGCGACGCCGGCGACGACGTGCTGCGTGGTGAGGATGGTAACGACGGGCTTCGTGGCGGTGACGGCGACGATGTGCTGGTGGGCGGTGCGGGAGCGGACAAGCTCGACGGCGGCGCGGGTGTGGACACGGCATCCTACGCGGACAGCGCGGCCGGCGTGATGATCGATCTGGCGACCGGCGGCGGCTGGGGCGGCGACGCCATGGGCGATGTGCTGGTCGGCATCGAGACCGTCATCGGCTCGGCCCACGACGACGTCTTCGTCGCCGGCACCGCCGCGAACCGGATCGACGGCGGAGCCGGGGCGGACCGGGTCGACTACAGCGGCAGTGATGCCGGGGTGGTGCTCGACCTGTCGGGCGGCCGGTGCTCCGGCGGCTGGGCCGAGGGGGACGTGCTGGTCGGGATCGAGGATGTCGTCGGCACGGCCCAGGACGACCGGATCACCGGCAACGGGGCGGCGAACCGGCTCCTGGGTGGCGATGGCGATGACCGGCTGTTCGGTGGCGACGGCAGCGACCGGCTCTATGGCGAGGCGGGGGCCGACGTGCTCGAGGGCGGCCGCGGCAGCGACTGGCTCGAAGGTGGCGCCGGCGCCGACACGCTGTCGGGCCAGGAGAGCCAGGACCTGCTCTATGGCGGCGACGGCGACGACAGGCTCGACGGCGGCAGCGACCACGATCAGCTCGAGGGCGGGGCGGGACGCGATGTCCTGACCGGTGGAGCGGGTGCGGACGGCTTCTTCTACTACGCGGTGAGCGACAGCGCCGCAGGCAGCGCCGACCAGATCACGGATTTCAGCCAGGCGGAGGGCGACCTGATCTGGCTGTCGCCGATCGACGCCAACATCCACACCAAGGCCGACGATGAGTTCGCCTTCATCGACACCGCCGCGTTCACCGTGGGGGTGCCTGGGCAGCTACGCTACCAGGCGACGGCTTCAGGCGACACGCTGATGCAGGGCGACACCAATGGCGACGGGGTGGCCGATATCGAGATCGTGCTCACCGGCACGATCACGCTGGAGGCCAGCGACTTCCTGCTCTGAGCCTGGGCGGGGCCGGCTTCGGCCGGCCCCCTGACTTCGCGCCTGGGGTGACACCGTGACGCTCAACCGCACGCGGGCGCCGGTTTGTTGTTGATCGACCGGCCCTCAAGCTCACGATGGCCGGTGGCCTCCATGGCAACGAGCGTTGGAGCCGGGTCGAGCAGCTTCGCGGAACCCTCCCAATCCCTCCGAGAAGGCCACATGTCTGCCGATCGGCATGCCGTTCATCGGCCCGGACCGCAGCCAGGATCACGAAATTGACCGCTGCCCGCCCGCGCTGCCCATTGATTGAGCATGGAGCGATACTAATGCCGGCCGGCATTCACATCCATGCAACGCCCTTATAGAAGGGTCCGCCTTTAAACCATAATCAGCAAATGTTATTGAATATTCATTTTCGGCAATGCTTAATTCTTCAAAATATATCTTGAGCTGCCATTTCCTTCTCTTTATGGTGAGTTCAGATTGCCGATCTTGAAGCGGCGATCTTGTCACGCACGATCTGATGCTGTGTGGCTTAGCCTCCCTGTTCAATGGAAAATTGACCTTCAGGCTTGATCCGTAGCATCGGATCAAGCCTCCTCTTTCTCGATAGACGCCGCTCGGCATCGTGGAGACTGCGTGATGCCGGTCTCGGCCGGCGGTGACGAGAAGATCGCGCATCTCGAACGCGGGAGAATTCCAGCGGCCCATCGCCGCCGGGACCACGAATGCCGTGCACGCCCACCCGTGCCTCCCACAACTCGTCCGCGGCATCCCTGTCCAGGCCGATCCCTCCTCGGCACGCGCCGTCCTGCTCGGACCAACGCCGAAGGATGGCTATTCATCATCGGTCGCCGAAACGGGCGCCCTCGCTCTCGTATGCTCGGATCGTCCGGGCGTCACCGAGCCGCCGAGGGAAGAGAGGCTGGAGTTCCGAGCGAGGCCCTGAAAATAGGCAAGGACGAAGGTCCGGACAGCACTCGTCAGATTGGCATCCCTATGTCGTGCGGCATCGATCATCGAACAAAGCTCGTTGAGTGAAAATCCTTCACGCGAGCAGATTTCGTCGAGCCCGCTCCAGAACGTCTCCTCCATTTTTATGCTCGTGCGTCGCCCCGCAATCGTGACATTTCGCAGCGCACTTGAGACAGCTCTAGCCCCTCCTGGAAGCCCAAGAAATTCGAGCAACCAGACTCCAATCCTATTCCTTTCGCGAATACTTCTATACACATCTGTTCTCCAAACCACGGACAGGAATTTACTTAGATCACATTTATAACAACCAAGAAAGAAAGTCTTCACCAAGATCACATCAAACCACGTCCCGAACGGCAATAATCTATCCTCGGGTCTTCATCTGTACCGGCCCCTCAGTCCCTGCGGCGCCGTCGCTGGCGCCAGGATCCGGCCCCCATTGCCACGCGAACCGAAGACAGGCATGAGAGCCTGTTTGTAAATGCTACTGGTGCGGCCCGTCTGACGGCGGTTTCTGCGCTTCCGGTGCTCACGGACCAAACGTCCGCTGCGCACCGGTTCTCGAAACCACCGCCAGCCGACTCACACCAGCGCATTTCCAAACAGGCTCTGAGGTCCCCATGACCCCGACCAGTGGCATTGTCACGGGAACCTGAATGAGCCGCACTTTTGCTCGGTTCGATACGGTACTCAGGCCGCGGCGGTCGCGGTCTGCCATTGCTGGGCAGCCGCGGCTCGGAAAAGGCGCAGCGTCCTTCGGGAAATCAGATGGCGCTCGAGATTGAAGGTGTTGTGGACGGCGGCGTGGGAGAAAAAACGTTGGGCGGATCCGGGTGACTTGAACCGCTGCATCTTCCGCTCGCGTCGTCGCACCGCCCGATGGGAGTTCTCGGCTCGGTTGTTCTGGCGCAGGCCTGCTCATGAAGCGCCGAGAGGCGGAGCTCTCGCCCGGCAGCACCATAGGAGCGGAGCTTGTCCGTCACGAGCACCTTGGGTGCAAAGCCTTGCTTCTTCAGCAGCTTGCGCATCAGCAGCAGCGCCGCGGCCTTGTCGCGTCTCGGCTGCACCAGCAGGTCGAGGATCTCGCCCTCGCTGTCGACGGTTCGCCACAGATACATGCGCCGGCCCTGGATCGAGACGACCATCTCATCCAGGTGCCAGATGTTCGCAGGGCGTGGTCGCAGCCGACGCAGGTTGCGGGCATAGGCCGTTCCGAACTTGTCGACCCATCGGCGGATCGACTCATAGGAGACGTCGAGCCCGCGTTCGGCCAGCAACTCCTCGACATCGCGGTAGCTCAAAGTGAACCGCAGATAGAGCCATACCGCATGCCGAATGATCTCTGGCGGGAACTGGTGACGGGCGTAGGAAATTGGCTCCATGCCCCTGCCCTACCGCGACACCGCTCACTCCGTCAAAGTTCCCGTGACAATGCCTTCCGAGACCATGCTCGTCCGCGAGCCGCTTGAAGGCCCCGAACTGGTCGGCCGGGTGCAGGTTTTCGCGCACCAAATTCTCGGCCAGGGACAGTTCCTCGCCTTCCCCGTCTGCGATGAGGCAGGGAATGGGGGCGGATTTCGAGATCTGCTTGCGCTTCGCCAGCAGCTTCAGGGCGGCGAGGCGCCGGCCGCCACCGATCACCTCGTACTTGCCGGTCTCGGCCCCCTCCCCGTCCAGCACCGCCCGCACCGACAGGCTCTGCAGCAAGCCGTGCGCGGCGATGCTCGCCGCCAACTCCTCGATCCCGTTCTCGCGCCCGGTCCGGCGGACGTTCTGTGCCGAGGGCACGAGCTTCGACAGCGGGATATCGCGAATGATCGTCGTCATGGTCGCTCTCCATTGGCAAAACCACCGCGCCTTGCCCCGGCAAGCGGGGTGGGCGGCGGAGAGCGGCCGGCAGGCCCGCCGAGGGAGGCGGTCCGCACCTGGTCGGAGCGGTCGCGGCCGTGCGCGACGTGAGCGCCAGGGCCGAAACGGAGTGGAGGACGCGCGGCACGCGCGTTGCGGACCGGTGCGGCGGGCCTATAGGCAAGCGACGCCCACCCCGCGCCGTCGGGGAAAGACCAGAGCGGGGCGGTGTGCCGCGTCGCGACGATCGAGGCGATGCCGTCCCGGTCGCCACAAATCCTGAGAAGCGGAGAAACGGACAATGTAGAAGCGCCCAGCCCGAAGGCAGGGCGCTGAAAATACATCAGGCCCGGACGCCCCCGAGACGCTGCGCCTCATCGGCGTACCGGCTCAGCGGCTGGTCGGCCTTGAAGAACAGGTCGCGTTCGACTGGGAGTCCGAGTGCGCCGCGGACGGACGCGATTTCCGAGAGGCGGACATAGCCGAGTTCCGGGTAACCGAGACCGAGATCACAGAGGCCGAAAGCAAGATCGGGATCGGTCGGATCGAGTTCGGTGAGGAGCCAGGTGGCACCGGCATCCGGAGTGAAAAGCTTGACGATGGGACACGGATCGATGTCCTCGCCGCCCGCAGTGCGAGCGCCATTGGCGGGCAGTTCGGTGCGCTGCTCGTCGGTGATGAGGGGATGGGACATGGTTGCCTCCGTTGCGATCACCCTCCGGTCGAGGGCGGGGAGGCAAAGGGCCGAGGCAACGACGCCGCGGCGTCAGGCCCAACACGGTCCGGTGCGGGGTAGTGCATCAGTTTTGATGCACTACCCACCCGCGACGGCGGACGCTGGGGGATTGCCTCGGTCCACAAGATCCTCTCCCGGACCAGCTATGTCGGCCGGCATCGTTTCAATAAGATCAACTACAAGACCCAGGCACAGAAGCCGGACGAAGAAGTCATGGAGATCGCCGTTCCGCCGATCGTGACGGACGAGGAATTCGACGCAGTCCAGAAGAGCCTCCGATCACGCAGCCCGCAATGGACGGCGCCGCGTGCGGTCAGCGGCCCGACGTTGCTGACTGGCATCTGCTTCTGCGCCACATGCGGCGGCCCGATGACCTTGCGCACGGGAAAGGGCAGTCGGTATCGCTACTACACCTGCTCAACGGCTGCCCGACAGGGCAAGCAGGGCTGTCCTGGCCAAAGCGTGCCGATGGACAAGCTCGATCGCGCGGTGATCGATCATCTGGAGTGGCGCCTGTTGGATCCCCAGCGTCTACATGGCATTTTGAGCCACCTTCTGGAACGGCGTGAGGAATGGATCGAACGCCGTCGTGGCCATATTGCCGAGCTCAGGAAGCGGGCAACGGAAGCCGAGGCGAAGCTGAAGCGGCTCTACGAGGCCATCGAGAACGGAGTGGCCAACCTGGATGACCCGGCCCTCAAGGATCGCGTCACCGAACTGGCTGCAATCCGTGATCAAGCACGGACGGATGCGGATCGGGTGGCGTCTCTCGTAGAGCGGGCTGGAACCACAGTCACGCCGGACACGCTGCGCGAGTTCGCTCGGGCCGCGCGCCGCAAGCTCCAGAACGAAGATGGAACATATCGGCGCGACCATCTGCGCGCGCTGGCACAGCGCGTCGACGTGATTGATGGGCGAGAGGTTCACATCACCGGCTCGAAAAGCGAGCTTCTACGCATCCTATCAGCCACACCCAGCGTAGATGCGGCGCCAATTGGCGTTCGCACTTTTGTACCGAAGTGGCGTCCCCTAGGGGATTCGAACCCCTGTTACCGCCGTGAGAGGGCGGTGTCCTAGGCCTCTAGACGAAGGGGACTGAGGCGCGGGCCCGGATATAGGGGAGCCGGCGCGCCGACGCAAGACATTTCCGTACCTTTTTTGACAGCCCTATCCGGCCGCCGCCACTGCCCCCGAAGCGACGCAACGGCGCGCCCGCTCCAGCACCGTCTCGATGGTCGCGGCGTCGGTGTCGAAGGCGCCGACGAAGCGCCAGATCTCGCCTTCCCAATGCGCCGCGAACACGCCCTGCCGCTTCAACCCTTCGGCCAGCGCCGCCGGCAGGCGCACGAACACCTCATTGGCCTCGACCGGATGCTCCAGCGTCACGCCCGGCAGCGCCTGCAGCCCCTCGGCCAGCTGCCGCGCCCGGGCGTTGGCGTTGCGCGCCAGGCGCAGCCACAGCCCGTCGGCCAGATAGGCCTCGAGCTGGGCCGAGACGAATCGCATCTTCGACAGCAGGTGCCCGGCGCGCTTGCGGCGGAAGGCGAAATCCGCCGCCTTGTCCGGGTCGAAGAACACCACCGCCTCGGCCATGACGCAGCCATTCTTGGTGCCGCCGAAGGACAGCACGTCGACGCCGGCCTTCCAGGTCAGCTCGGCCGGCGAACAGCCTTGGCCCGCCAGGGCGTTGGCGAAGCGCGAGCCGTCCATGTGCACCGCCAGGCCGTGGCCCCGCGCCGCCTCGGCCAGCGCGCCGATCTCGGCCGGGCTGTAGACAGTGCCGGACTCGGTCGCCTGCGACAGGCTCAGCATCGCCGGCTGGCTGCGATGGACGTCGCCGCGCCACTCCGGCACAGCGGCCGTCAGCGTCGCCGGGGTCAGCTTGCCATGCGCGCCGTCGGCCACCAGCAGCTTGGCGCCATGGGTGTAGAACTCCGGCGCGCCGCATTCGTCGACCGCGACATGCGCCTCGCGGTGGCACACCACTGCTCCCCAGGGCGGGGTGAAGGTGGCCAGGGCCAGGGCGTTGGCCGCCGTGCCGGTCGGCACCGGGAAGGCGGCGACGCGGCGCTCGAACAGCTCGGACAGGCGGTCCTGCAGCCGGGCGGTGATCTCGTCGCCGCCATAGGAAGGCTGGCGGCCCCCGGCGGCGCCGGCGATCGCCGCCAGGATCTCGGGCGCGGCGCCGGCGACATTGTCGCTGGCCAGATTGATGACATCGGTCATGCCGAATTCTTCCGGTTACGGAGCGGTGGTCAGAAGGGTCGCGGCGGCGCCGGTGCGCGGGTCGATGCTGCGCACCTCCTGCCCGCCGCCGGGCAGTGTGATCAGGATCACTGCGCGATCGCCCGCGACGGTGATGCTGGCGATGCGGCTGCCGGCGGGCAGCGCGGACGGCGCGGCGGCGGTCGCCGGCGTCGTGGCGGGAGCGGCGGCGGCCGGTGCCGGGGCGGACCCCGGGGCGAGGAACCGGCGGCCCAATTCCCCGACGACGACGGCAGCGATCAGGATGATGACCACAAGCATCGCCCAAACGGTTATCTTCACCGCCCGCAATGACCCAGCTTCCAGACGCACCCACCACACCCCTGTCCATGGACGGGACCATTCCCGTCACGATCAGCCCGGACGCCGCCGGCCAGCGGCTGGACCGCGCCCTGGCCGCCGCGGTGCCGGACCTGTCTCGGTCACGGCTGCAGGCGCTGATCGCCACGGGCTGCGTGCGGGAGGGCGAGCGGACAGTAGAAGACGCCTCGGTCAAGGTCAAACCCGGCCAGCGCTTCGAAATCCGGGTGCCGCCGCCGGTGCCGGCGGAGCCGGAACCCCAGGCGATCGGGCTTGATATCGTGTACGAGGATTCCCAACTCATCGTCATCGACAAGCCGGCCGGGCTGGTGGTCCACCCCGCGGCCGGCAATCCCGATGGCACCCTGGTCAACGCCCTGCTCGCCCATTGCGGCGCGCAGCTGTCCGGCATCGGCGGCGTCGCCCGCCCGGGCATCGTCCACCGGCTCGACAAGGACACCAGCGGGCTGATGGTGGTGGCCAAGACCGACGCGGCCCACAAGGCGCTGTCGGCCCAGTTCGCGGACCGCACCCTGTCGCGCACCTATCTCGCCCTGGTCTGGGGCCGGCCGAGCCCCTCGGCCGGGACCATCGAGGGCGCGATCGGCCGCGACCCACGGAACCGGCAGCGCATGGCCCTGGTCAAGGCTGGAGGCAAGGCGGCGCGGACCCACTACCGGGTGCTGCGCCCGGCCGGCACCGAGGCCAGCCTGGTCGCCTGCAAGCTGGACACCGGGCGGACCCACCAGATCCGGGTCCACCTGACCTCGATCGGCCACCCGCTGATCGGCGACCCGGTCTATGGCCGACGCCCGCGCTCGGCTATCGGGCCCAAGACGGCCGGCAATGAGATGGCGCGCGACTTTCCGCGGCAGGCGCTGCATGCGGCGAGGCTGCGCTTCCGCCATCCGGCGGATCAAAATGAACTCGAATTCACGAGGCCCCTGCCGGGAGACATGCGAGATTTGCTCGTCTCCCTCGCAGGGGAAGACCGTATACCCGACTACTGAAGTCGGGTATTATGACTGGGTCCGGATGAGTCATCCGGAAGGGCGCCCGCCTCCCGAGGCCTGGGCGCCGGAGAGGGAGCAAGATTATGGCACAAGCAGCACGCCTGCCGGTCCTGGGGGCCGAATCCAACCTGAGCCGCTACCTGCAGGAAATCCGGCAGTTTCCGATGCTGGAGCCGCAGGAGGAGTTCATGCTCGCCAAGGCGTGGCGGGAGCATGGCGACACTGAATCGGCGCATCGGCTGGTGACCAGCCACCTTCGGCTGGTCGCGAAGATCGCGATGGGCTACCGCGGCTACGGCCTGCCGATCTCGGAGCTGATCTCCGAGGGCAATGTCGGCATGATGCAGGCGGTGAAGCGGTTCGACCCGGATCGCGGCTTCCGCCTGGCGACCTACGCCATGTGGTGGATCCGCGCCGCCATCCAGGAATACATCCTGCACAGCTGGTCGCTGGTGAAGATGGGCACCACGGCGGCGCAGAAGAAGCTGTTCTTCAACCTGCGCAAGCTGAAGGGCCAGCTGCAGGCGATCGAGGACGGCGACCTGAAGCCGGAGACCGTGACCAAGATCGCCACCGAGCTGTCGGTGCCGGAGCAGGACGTGATCTCGATGAACCGCCGCCTCGCCGCGCCGGACCATTCGCTGAACGCGCCGCTGCGCGTCGACGGCGAGGGCGAGTGGCAGGACTGGCTGGTCGACGAGCGCGACAGCCAGGAGGTGATGCTCGCGGACAAGCAGGAGCTCGGCAAGCGCCAGCAGCTCCTGAAGGATGCGATGGCGCATCTGAACGACCGCGAGCGCCGCATCCTGAGCGAGCGCCGGCTGCGCGACGAGCCGACCACGCTGGAGGATCTGAGCCAGGAATACGGCATCAGCCGCGAGCGGGTGCGCCAGATCGAGGTGCGCGCCTTCGAGAAGCTGCAGAAGGCGATCCGCAACGCCGCGGTCGAGGCCAAGCTGGCCCACTGACCCGCGAATCGGAGTGAAGCTGAGACGGCCGGGGCCTCGCCCCGGCCGTTTTCGTTTGCGCCGGCCGCCGCGGCCTCAGCCGCCGATGTCGATCCGGATCAGCTCGGTCACCCCGGTCTTGACCGGCTGGGTCCAGCTGTCCGGCGTGTAGCGGGTCGCGGCGAGGCTGCGGGAATCGGCGCTCCAGACCAGGTTGCGGAAGGTCTCCCGGCTGGCGACGCGGCGCAGCAGCCGGCCGCCATCGACCTCCCAGACAAACAGCGCGGTGGTGTCGTGCCCCCAGCGGTCGGACATGCCGAAGCTGGCGGCCAGACGCCGCCCGTCCGGGCTGAAGGCCAACTCCGGCAGCAACTGCTGCAGGCCGGGGACGAAGGTCGGGACGTCCAGCGCCCCGGTCAAAACCAGGCTGGACCGCGCACGGTCGGCCGCATCGGCCAGGCGGATCGCGACCACGCCGCTGTCGCCGCGGGTCTCGACATGCTCGGCCAGGATCGTGCCGTCGGGCGATTGCGCGACCGAGACGCCCTGGGCGAACAGGCCGGGTACCTCGGCCACCGGCCGCGCCGGCAGGTCGCCGTCATCGGCGACCGAGACGACCGGCGCCGTGTCCGGCACGCCCCAGAAGGTCACGCCGGGGTCGAGCGCGACGGCGTCCTCCGAGACGAAGGCCAACCTGGCGGCGCCGCGCCGCAGGCTCGACCGGGTGGCCCCCGTGCCGGTGTCGACCACCTGGATCGGGCTGTCGAAGAACAGGCCGGCGATCCAGCGGCCGGAGGGCGAGACCGCCGCGGCCATCCAGCTGGCGCCCGGCGGCACCTGGGCGAGCGCCACCCGCGACCGGACCCGGCCGGTCTGCGGATCGATCCGCAGCAGCTCCTGCGGCCGCTGCGGCTCCCGCCCCGGCTGGCGCGACACCGCCAGCAGCGCCCCGTCCGGCGCGGCGATCATGTGGGTCAGGTCCTGGTCGTCGAACACGGCCAGGCGCCGGCAGGCGCTGGCATGGACGATGCGGTCGAGCAGGCCGCAGGGCCGGAACGCTCCCTCCCCCCAGGCATAGACGCCGCCAGCGACTGCCACGATCGCCAGGATCACCACCGCCCCGCGCTGCCAGCCTCGCATGAGATCCCCCTCGATCACCGCCACCGATCCTGCCGCGGAATCCGGGCGATTTCATGAAGGCCGGATGGCGTCCGGCGACCGAAGGCTCTCAGTGGCTCGACGGCGTGATCGGCTCGTCCCGGAAGCAGACCATGGCGCTCGCCTTGCCGAGATTGGGACAGGTCCAGCCCGGACCGAAGCCCGCGGCCGCCACCTCCACGTCCGTGTAGCGAGTCGCGGCCCAAACCGCGAAGCCAGTCGCGATCAGAAGGCACATGCAGCCAAGCGACAGGCCCCGGGACGGCAATCGACGAAACCACCAGATCTGATCGATCGCCCGAAACGACAGGTATCCGGCGACAATAGCCAGGGTTGCAGCGATGCCCCAAAGCCCCGGACCGATCGTGTGCACGGATGTCTCCCGCATCTGAGCCATCCAAACATAGCACAAACGGCGGCAAGGCCGCCGAACCGCCTCTTCAGGCCTTGAGCTGGAGCAGGTCCCAGAGGTTGCCGTACAGATCCTCGAACACGGCGACGGTGCCGTAGGCCTCCTCGCGCGGGATCTCGCGGAACACCACGCCGCGCGCGCTCATCGCCGCATGGTCGCGCCAAAAATCGTCGGTGTGCAGGAACAGGAAGACGCGGCCGCCGGTCTGGTCGCCAATCCGGCTCTCCTGCTCCGGCGTCGCCGCCCGGGCCAGCAGCAGATTCGGGCCGCCCCCGCCGGGCGGCGCCACCATTAGCCAGCGCTTGCCGCCGCCGAGCGGTGTGTCCTCGACCAGCTCGAAGCCGAGCACGCCGGTGCACCAGGCCCTGGCCTCGTCATAATCGCGGACCACCAGGGTCACCGCGCCGATCCTCTGCATGCTTTCCCTATCTCCGTTCCAGGAGCAGCGCCTCGCCGATCCGATCCGTCATCCGCCTGCCCTCCCCGGCCGCGTCATCATGTCCGCGAACCGCCCCGCGGCGAAGTGTTGCCTGCGACTCCCCGGCCCCCATCTCAGACGGATCGAGTCCGAGACGAGGAGAGCTCCATGCGCATGCCCATCCCCGCCTTCGTCGCCCCTGCCCTCACCGCCATCCTGCTGGCCCCGATCCCGGAAGCCGCCGCGGTCGACGCCGTCTACGACACCGAGAAGGGCCGCATCCGGGTCCAGACCATCGTCGAGGGGCTGAGCCACCCCTGGGGGCTGGCCTTCCTGCCGGACGGACGGATCCTGGTGACCGAGCGCGACGGCAATCTCCGCCTGGTCGGCGGCGGCAGGGTCTCCGAGCCGCTGGAAGGGGTGCCGGAGGTGGACGCCGGCGGCCAGGGCGGGCTGCTCGACGTCGCGATCGACCCGTCCTTCATCCAGAGCCGCATGGTCTATCTCAGCTATTCCGAGGCCGGCGACGGCGGCAACTCCACCGCCGTGGCCCGCGGTCGGCTCAGCGAGGACGGCACGCGGCTGACCGGGGTGCAGGTCGTGTTCTCGCAGAGGCCTAAGCTCGACAGCTCGGCGCATTTCGGCTCGCGCCTCGTGTTCGACCGGCAGGGCCACCTGTTCATCACCCTCGGCGAGCGCTCGAAGGCGCAGTTCCGCGGCCAGTCGCAGCAGCTCGACTCGCATCTCGGCAAGGTGATCCGGATCCGGCCGGACGGCTCGGTACCCGAGGACAACCCCTTCGCCGGCCGCCGGGACGCGCTGCCGGAGATCTGGTCGTATGGCCACCGCAACGCCCAGGGCGCGGCGCTGAACCCGGACACCGGCGTGCTCTGGCTCAACGAGCACGGGCCGCGCGGCGGCGACGAGATCAACATCCCCGAGGCCGGCAAGAACTATGGCTGGCCGGTGGTATCCTACGGCGTCAATTACAACGGCAGCCCGGTCGGCGCGGGCCAGCGCGAGGCGCCGGGCATGACCGGGCCGATTTACCATTGGACGCCGTCGATCGGCGTCTCCGGCATGGCCTTCTACACCGCCGACGCGATGCCGGGCTGGCGCGGCAGCGTCTTCGTCGGCGGCCTCGCCATCCCCAAGCTGGTGCGCCTGGAGCGCGACGGCGACCGGATCACCGGGTCGGAGGACCTGCTGGAGGATCTCGGCCTGCGCATCCGCCAGGTGATGCAAGGCCCGGACGGCGCGCTGTACCTGCTCACCGACGACAGCGACGGCGAGATCCTGCGCGTCGGGCCGGCGACCTAGTCGGCGAACGGATCGCGCACCAGGATGGTGTCGTCGCGCTCCGGGCTGGTCGAGAGCAGCGCCACCGGCGCCTCGATCAGCTCCTCGATCCGGCGGATGTACTTGATCGCGGTGGCCGGCAGGTCGGCCCAGGAGCGCGCGCCCTTGGTGCTCTCCTCCCAGCCGTCCCACTCCTCGTACACCGCCTTGGCGTTGGCCTGGGCCGACTGGCCGGCCGGGAAGTGCTGCAGCACCTGGCCGTCCAGCTCGTAGCCGATGCAGATCTTCAGCGTCTTGAAGCCGTCCAGCACGTCCAGCTTGGTCAGGGCGATGCCGTCGATGCCGCCGGTCTTCACCGCCTGCCGTACCATCACCGCGTCGAACCAGCCGCAGCGCCGCGGCCGGCCGGTGACCGTGCCGAATTCGTGGCCGCGCTCGCCCAGCCGGCGGCCGATGTCGTTCTCCTGCTCGGTCGGGAACGGACCGGAGCCAACGCGGGTGGTGTAGGCCTTGGTGATGCCGAGCACGTAGCCGATGCCCTTCGGCCCGATGCCGGAGCCGGCGGCCGCCTGCCCGGCCACGGTGTTGGACGAGGTGACGAAGGGATAGGTGCCGTGGTCGATGTCCAGCATCGCGCCCTGGGCGCCCTCGAACAGGATGCGCTTGCCCTCGCGCTTCAGCGCGTCCAGCCGCTCCCACACCACGCCGACATAGGGCAGGATCTTCGGTGCGATCTCGCGCAGCTGGGCCAGCAGCTCGGCCGGGTCGACCTCGTCGGCGCCCAGCGCACGCAGCAGCGCGTTGTGATGCGCCAGCAGGTTTTCGATCTTGCCCGGCAGCGCCGCCTCGTCGGCCAGGTCGCAGACCCGGATGGCGCGGCGGCCGGTCTTGTCCTCATAGGCCGGGCCGATGCCGCGGCCGGTGGTGCCGATCTTGCTCTCGCCGCGCGCCGCCTCGCGGGCCCGGTCCAGCGCGCCATGCACCGGCAGGATCAGCGCCGCGTTCTCGGCCAGCAGCAGGTTCTCCGGCCCGACCTCGACATCCTGGGCGCGGATCCGCTCGATCTCGGCCAGCAGCGCCCAGGGGTCGACCACCACGCCGTTGCCGATGATGCCGAGCTTGCCCGGCCGCACGATGCCCGAGGGCAGCAGCGACAGCTTCAAGACCTTGTTGCCGATGACCAGCGTGTGGCCGGCATTGTGGCCGCCCTGGAATCGCACCACCACGTCGGCCCGGCTGGACAGCCAGTCGACGATCTTGCCCTTGCCCTCGTCGCCCCACTGGGCGCCGACCACGGCCACATTCGCCATCGGAATACCTCGTGCTTCTTCTTTTAGAGCTCGTCGAGCCGGCCGTCCCGCAGGACCCAGCCGCAGCCGAGGCGGCGCGCCTCGACGAGAGGATCGGCGCCGGGCTCCAGCCCGGCGATGGTGATAGTGCCCTCGGCCCGCAGCGCGGCGCCCTCGCCCCGCGCGGTGCCGCGCGGCAGGAACACCCGGCGCGGCGCCTGCGGCGGCGTGGCCGCGCGCAGCACCGTGTCCATGTAGAGGGTGAAGCCGGTCGCCTCCTCGCCCTCGGCGCCATTGGCGCGGTAGCGGCCGCCGCGGCCGACCTCGCCGCGGGCGCCGCGGGCGAACAGGGTAAAGGCGACGCCGGTGTGGTACTCGAAGCCGCGGTGCTCGACGAAGTCGACCGTCACCATCAGCTCCGGCGCCGAGGCGCGGATCAGCCGCACCACCTCGGCCAAGCGGTCCAGGATCGGCCGGGTCACCGCCGGCAGGTCGATGCCCGAAAGCGCCGCCAGCGCCGCATCGGCCGGGCCGGAAGCGGCGAGCAGACCGCCGAGGGCGGCTGCGGCAGCAGCACCATGCTGGGCGACGGCGGCGGCGTCCTTGCGGTCGAGCGCGTGGCGCAGGGCGGTGGCGGCCCCACCGTCGACATCGAGGGCGCCGAGCAGCGCCGGCACCAGGGTCGGCTCGGTCAGGTCCAGCGCCAGCCGGTCGACCCCGACCGCCTGCAGCGCCTCGACCGCCAGCAGCGCCGCCTCGGCATCGGCAGCCGGCTGGGCGCCGCCGATCAGCTCGGCGCCGACCTGGGCGAACTGCCGCTCCGGCCGCAGCTGGGTGCCGCGCACCTGCAGCACCTGGCCGGCATAGGCCAGGCGCAGCGGCCGCGGCGCCGCGGCCAGGCGGGAGCGGGCGATGCGGGCGACCTGCACCGTCATGTCGGCGCGCAGGCCGAGCATGCGGCTGCCCATCGGGTCCATCAGGCGGAAGGTGTGGCGCGCCATGCTGGCGCCGACGCCGGACAGCAGCGTGTCCTCGAACTCGACCAGCGGCGGCTTGACCCGGTCGAAGCCGTGGCCGCCGAGGACGGCCATCATGCGTTCGATCACCGCCGCCTCCTGCGCCGCGTCGGGCGGAAGGACGTCGTAGAATCCCTCGGGGAGAAGGGCGGCGTTGGGTGCGTCGGTCATGACGTGCCGCACGCTAGGGCCTTCGGGCCCCCGGCGCAACGACGAAGGCGGCCCGATCCCCCCGTCTCGCGCTCACCCCCCATGCGCGGCGAGATACGTCGCCAGCGTATCCGCGAAGGCCCGGCTGTCGACCGCGAGATAGGCGTTCCCATCCCCGCCGTCGCGGAAGAAGCGGGTGACCACGGCGACCACGGCGTAGCCGCCGGCTTCCTTCATGAAGATCGGGCCGCCGCTGTCGCCCTTGGTCATGTCGCAGTCGTGCTTCATGGTGTGGTCGCGGCGCAGCCCCAGGGCATGGCAGCCGCTATGCGCCGTCATCCGGTCCGGCGCGTCCCAGGCATAGCCGGCCTGGACCAGCGGCACCCAGCTGCCGGCCGCGATCCGCTCCTCGTCCGCGGCGGTCAGCCGGTGCACCGCCATGGTGCCGGCCCGGTCGCCGATATCGGCGTCGAGCAGCAGGATGGCCCAGTCCGAGCCGAAATCGGAGCCCTGCCCCTCCTCCTCCCGATCCACCTCGGGGCGGTAGCCCGGCGCCAGCTGGATCGAGACGATACCGGCCTCCGCCACCGCGCCGTCGCCGTCGCGCCCGGCGCGGAAGCCGTCCGGCTCGTCGCGCCCGCCATCGTCGCGGAAGAAGCAATGCGCCGCGGTCAGCACCACCCGGCGGCCGACCAGCGTGCCGGTGCAGCTGCCGCCGCTGTCGAAGGCGATCTCGCCGATCGCGGTCCAGGGCATGCGGTCGGGCCGGACCATGCGGCGGTCGTCACGGCCGAAGAAATGGTCGCGGATGCCGGGGACCGTGTCGCGGCCCAGGCAGTCGGCGGTGTCGCTGCGCACGGCGCAGCGCCCGGTGCCCATGCCGGGCTCGTCGCAGACATCGTCGAAGGCGGTGGCGCAGCTGTTGATGTGGTTGCGCCGGGCGTAGAACGGCCGGCAGTCGCTGATGTCGGTGCCGTCCGGGCAGACGCCGGTGCCGATGCCGGGCTCGTCGCAGGCGCCGTCATCCGACCAGTAGCAGCCATCGCCGCCGCCGGTCCGCAGCGGCCGGCAATCGGTGCTGTCGCGGCCGGCATCGCATTCGCCGGTGCCGATCTCCGGCTCGTCGCACTGGCCGTCGAAGGCCCAGCGGCAGCTGTTGTCGCCGGTCTTGAAGCCGGCGCAGTCGGCATCGTCGGTGTCCGCGGCGCATTCGCCCGAGCCGCCGAAGCGCTGCTCGTCGCAGGCGCCATCCTGGGCCCAGCGGCATGTGTCATCGGCGATGGCCGGACCGGCCAGGGCGAGGGCGGCCAGCGCCGCGAGGAGGCCCCTCACCGCTCAGCCGCCATGGGCGGCGACATATTTCGCCACCGCCTTCTCGAAGGCCCGGCTGTCGACCGCGAGATAGGCCGAGCGGCTGCCGTCGTCGCCACCGTAGAAGCGGCTGACCACGGCGACCACGGCATAGCCGCCGGGCCGCTTGATGAAGATCGGCGAGCCGCTGTCGCCCTTGGTCATGTCGCAATCGTGCAGCAGGGTGCCGTCGTCGCGCAGCGAGACGATGCGGCAGCCGATATGCTCGGTCATCCGGTCCGGCGCGTCCCAGGCGTAGCCGCCCTGCATCGCCCGCACCCAGCGCCCGGCGGCGATGTCGGCCTTGTCCTCCGGCTTCAGCCGGTGCACCTGCATGATGCCGGTGACGTCGCCGATATCGGCGTCGAGTTCGACCAGCGCCCAGTCGAGATTGTACCAGGACTCGCCGCCATGGCTGCGGCCCTCGCGGAAGCCGGGCGGCAGGGTGAAGCCGGCAATGCCGGCCTGGGCCACCTGGCTGGACCCGTTGCGGCCGGCGCGGAAGCGGCGCGGCTTGTCCAGCGTATCGTCGTCGCGCATGAAGCAATGCGCCGCGGTCAGCACCACCCGCCGCCCGACCATGGTGCCGGAACAGGCGCCGCTGTCGAAGGTCAGCTCGCCGATCGCGCTCCACGGCATGCGGTCGACCCGGGCCAGGCGGCGCTGGTCGTGGCCGAAGAAATGGTCGCGGATCCCGGCCGGGGTGTCGCGGCCGAGGCAGTCGGCGGTGTCGCTGCGAATGGTGCAGCGGCCGGTGCCCGTCCCCGGCTCGTCGCAGATGTCGTCGAAGGCGCTGGCGCAGCTGTTGTCGCGGTTGCGCCGGGTGTAGAGCGGCCGGCAGTCGCTGGCATCGGTGCCGTCGGCGCAGACCCCGGTGCCGATGTTCGGCTCGTCGCAGCTGTGGTCCTCGGCCCAGCGGCAGCTGTCGTCGCCGCCGGCCCGGACCGGCCGGCAATCCGCGGTGTCGGTGCCGCGGGTGCAGTCGCCGGAGCCGATCTCGGGCTCGTCGCAGCGGTCGTCGAAGGCCCAGCGGCAGCTGTTCGGGCCGGATTTGATGCCGGCGGCCTCGGCCGGGGCCGCCCAGGCCAGGCACAGCAGCGCGGCGGCGATCCACGGGCGTCGGGTCACTCGGCGTGCCTCGATTCGAGCTCCATCGACACCAGCCGGGCCAGCAGGATGGCCGGGAACAGCTGGCCGCACAGCCCTTCGAGATTGGCCAGCGACCGGGCCAGCGGGAACACCGGCGTGATGTCGCCGTAGCCGACCGAGGTCAGGGTGGTGAAGCTGAAATAGATCATCCGCGACAGCAGCCGGACATGCTCGCTCTCCAGCGCATCGGCGAAGGCGTAGGCCTTGTCGCCGACATGCAGCACCAGCAGCGTGCCGAGCAGGGCGAAGATCAGGCCGAGATGCAGGTAGACCGCGATCGCGCCGAGGATGCAGTGCAGGTTGATCCGGCTGCGTCGGAACACATGCACCAGCACGACCCAGCTCAGCAGCATCAGGAAGGCGACGAACAGCAGGATATAGGCCGAGGTCAGCCAGAGCTGGCCGACATAGAGGCTGAGCGGCTGCAGCGGGATCAGCAGCACGCCGAGGCCGGCCACGACCTTGGCCAGGCGGGTGTGGCGCGCGACGGCGAAGATCCCGGCCAGGACGATGAAGCAGAAGTTGAAGACGAAGATGTGGCGCGAGGCGTCGTGCACGGTGGCGAGCGGCCCGAACACGAAGATCGCGAGCGCTTCGAAGCCGACCAGCGCGCTGAGGCTGCGGTCGCGGCCGATCCCCGTCGATGGTGCAGTGGCGGTGGCGGGCATCGGGTCGAAGGAAACCGTCCGGAACGAGGCGATCCGTCATCCTAGGCGGAATCGCGCGGCGAAACGATGGCGGATCGCGCGATCGCCCTACCTCTCTTAGAATGGAACCCGATGGGCCGCGGCGGGGTTTCGGCTGCGCGATCAGGGGAGAGAGCATCCATGCGGTGGCAGGATCTGAGGCGCAGCAGCAATGTCGAGGACCGGCGCGGCATGCGCCCGGCCGCGGTCGGCGGCGTGGGCGGCATCGGCGCGATCGTGATCGTGCTGGTGGCGCTGTTCTTCGGCGTCGATCCCACGGCCCTGCTGCAGCAGGTCGACCCCGGGCCGTCCCAGACCGAGACCGCCTCCGGCCCCGCTCCGCAGGACGAGAACTCCCAGTTCCTCGCCGCCGTGCTCGGCAGCACCGAGGACACCTGGGGCGCCATCTTCCAGGAGGCCGGCAGCCGCTACGTGCCGCCGAAGCTGGTCCGGTTCAGCGGCGCCACCCGCTCCGCCTGCGGCTCGGCCAGTTCCGCCATGGGGCCGTTCTACTGCCCGGGCGACCGGATGGTCTATATCGACACCGATTTCTTCGACGAGCTGAGCCGCCGCTTCGGCGCGCCCGGCAAGTTCGCCGAGGCCTATGTCGTGGCGCATGAGGTCGGCCACCATGTCCAGAACCTGCTCGGCATCATGGACAAGGTCGCTGAGCTGCGCAGCCGCGGCGGCGACGGCAACGCGTTGTCGGTGCGGGTCGAGCTGCAGGCCGACTGCTTCGCCGGGGTCTGGGCCAAGCGCGGCGACCAGCAGAGCCGGTTCATCGAGCCGGGCGACGTCGAGAGCGCGATGAAGGCCGCCGCCGCGGTCGGCGACGACGCGCTGCAGAAGCAGAGCCAGGGCTATGTCGTGCCCGACAGCTTCACCCATGGCAGCTCGGAGCAGCGGGTGCGCTGGTTCCGCCGCGGCTATGACAGCGGCAACCCGACCACCTGCGACACCTTCGCGGCGTCGTCGCCGTAGCCGCCGACCATCGGACAGGCCGGCGACGTTCCCTCACCCGGTGTCGGGCGCCTTCGGCTCCGGATAGGTGTTGTCGGACTCGATGCCGAGGGAGGCGCAGAGGCGTCTGGCGGCCCGGACCGGGGGCTCGGCGTCGATCAAAGCCTCGACGTCGGGCTCCTTGAGCCGGGCCTCCAGCCCGGCCTGGAGGGCGGGGACCGTGTCGGCGGCGATGCCGTCGATCGTGTGCTGCATCAGTTCGCGCAGCCGGGCCCGGCGCCGCTTGCGGGTCCCGGCCGGGGTGTCGGTCGGCGGCGGCGGATAGGACAGGTCCGACCAGTCGGTGGCCCGGCGGTGCCATTGCTCGGACAGGCGAAGGCCGCAGGCCAGGCCGGCGATGACCGACCCGACCGGCCGGTCCTCGACCCGGTCGTCCTCGTCGCCGTAGAACTCGTCGAGCTGGTCATGCATTTCGGTGATGCGGAATTCGGCCTCCTCGAGATCCCGGGTCGCGTCGGCGGCCCCCCAGATCAGGGCGAAGAGGGCCTCGGTGACATGGTCGCGCTGGCGGGCACGGCGGGCCTTCCGGTCGGCCTTGTCGCGGGCGCACAGGCTGTCGGCGGTGCGGGCCCGCAGTGCCAGGGCCCGCTGCACCGTATGGGCATGGCGGGCGAAGGCGAGGCCGTGGTCCACGGTCGCCGGGGCATCGGCCCGGGGCGCCTCAGCCTGCTCGGCCTCGGGCCGCTCGGCCTGGGCGATGGCCTTGGCGCCCGTCGCCTCGACCAGCCTCATGCCGATCTCGGCGATGCGCGTCAGCATGCCGATCTGCTGCAGCGCGAGGCTGCGGCATTGGGCTTGGACGTCGAGATCGGATTCCGTGCCTCTTTTCATAGAACGTATCATGAACGATAACCAGAAGGGCGCGCAATGAACATTGCGTTTACAACCGTCCTGCCGATGCGAGCGGCCTATCCGCCCTCGGCCTCGCGCCAGATCGTCACCAGCGGCCCGTCGGCGCCTAGCACCGGGTCGGTGTCCGGCACCGGCACGGCACGGATGCTGTCGCGCAGGACACGACCGTCACCGTCGCCTTCCCTGACGAGATCCGGATCCTCGCCCGGCGGATAGGCGCCGATCACCAGCAGGTCCCCGCTGCCCTCCTCGCGCTTGTGTCCGACCCCGGCCGGGATCACCACGACGTCGCCGGCCAGGAGCTCGAGCGAGACGCCGGCGGCGCCGCCGAACCGCACCTTGGCGCGGCCGCCGGCCAGGCCCAGCGCCTCATGCGCGTTGCTGTGGAAATGGTGGAACGGGTAGATGCCGTTGCGCCAGCCCTTGCCCCAGCCGTTCTGGCCGAAGCGCGCCTCGATCGCCGTGGCGACGTCGCCGAGGCCGAGGCCGCTGACCTGGCGATAGACCAGCAGCGGCAGGGCCGGGTTGTTCGGCACGGCGCCGCCATCCTCGAAGTAATGGGCCTCGACGCCCGGATCGGCTTCGGTCATGGCCTGTCTCCTCGGCTGCTGCTCAAGGAGTCTGGCCCGAAGGCGGCGGGCGGCAAGGGCCGGAGGCTGCGAGGCGCCGCGTAGGTTGGGTTCGCGGCAGCGAACCCAACGAAAACCCCGGCGGCATGATGTTGGGTTCGCATACGCGAACCCAACCTACGTCTGGTCTGCTACGCCAGGCTCTTGGCGACGTCCTCGCACATCTTCTTGGCGTCGCCGAAGAGCATGAGGGTGTTGTCGCGGAAGAACAGCTCGTTCTCGACGCCGGCATAGCCGGACGCCATCGAGCGCTTCACGAACAGCACCGTCTTGGCGTTCTCCACATCCAGGATCGGCATGCCGTAGATCGGGCTCGCCGGATCGGATTTGGCGGCGGGGTTGGTGACGTCGTTCGCCCCGATCACGAAGGCCACGTCGGCCTGGGCGAAGTCGCGGTTGATCTCCTCCAGCTCGAACACCTCGTCATAGGGCACGTTCGCTTCCGCCAGCAGCACGTTCATGTGCCCCGGCATGCGGCCGGCCACCGGATGGATGGCGTAGCGCACATCCACCCCTTCCTTCTTCAAGAGGTCCGACATCTCCCGCAGCGCATGCTGCGCTTGGGCCACCGCCATGCCGTAGCCCGGCACGATGATCACCGACCGGGCGTTCTTCATCACGAAGGCCGCGTCCTCCGCCGATCCCTGCTTCACCGCACGGTCGCCCGCCGGTCCGCCGGCCGCCGCGGCGCTGGAGTCTCCGCCGAAGCCGCCCAGGATCACGTTGATGATCGACCGGTTCATCCCCTTGCACATGATGTAGCTGAGGATCGCGCCCGACGACCCGACCAGCGCGCCGGTGACGATCAGGAGATTGTTCTGCAGGGTGAAGCCGATACCCGCCGCCGCCCAGCCGGAGTAGCTGTTCAGCATCGACACCACCACCGGCATGTCCGCCCCGCCGATCGGCAGGATCAGCAGGAAGCCGAGCGCCAGCGCCACCAGGATCAGCAGCAGGAACGCCGCCCCCGACTGCCCGGCGCACATCCACACGATCAGGAGGATGATCACCACGCCCAGCGCCGCGTTCAGCGGGTGCTGGAAGGGGAACACCAAGGGCTTGCCCGAGACCAGCCCCTGCAGCTTGGCGAAGGCCACCAGCGAGCCGGTGAAGGTGATCGCGCCGATCGCCGCCCCCAGCGCCATCTCGATCAGGCTGCCGACATGGATCGCCCCCGGCGTGCCGATGTTGTAGGCCGCGGGGTCCAGGAACGCCGCCGCCGCCACGCACACCGCCGCCAGGCCGACCAGGCTGTGGAACGCCGCCACCAGCTGCGGCAGCGCCGTCATCTGGATCCGCTGCGCCACCACATAGCCGATGCCGCCGCCGATCGCGATCGCCGGCACGATCAGCCAGTAGTTCCGCACCTGCGGCACCAGGATCAGCGTCGTCGCCACCGCGATCGCCA
>NZ_JBQJIK010000066.1:0-47907 GCF_052078665.1 Inquilinus sp. CA228
CCCTGCTGAAGCAGGTGGCGCCGCAGGTCAACCTGTCCGCCGGCATGCCGGCCGAGGCCTCGATCCAGACCGGCACCCGCACCGCCCTGCAATACGCGGTCGACCCGCTGGTCCACGCTTTCCAGCGTAGCTTCGTCGAGGATTGAGAGGCGGCTGCCCCTCAAAACCGGAGCGCATTGGCCGACGCTGCCGCCGGACGTGGGCATGAGGGGAGCGACTTGGGGGCCATGACGGTCTGGGAAGGAGGCCATTTGCAGGTTTCGCGAGCAGATCCGTAAAGGCAGCCCGCCCACACATCCGATTCTGCACGGAAACGAGGCTCTATGTATCGTCCAGAAAGCAGATTCCACGAGATGGCTCGACGCGAGCATGAGAGCCGGCGTCATGGGGCATTGCGGACAACTTCTTGCGCATCCGATGCTGCCGGCGACCCTATACCCTTCCTCCCGCCTCCGTTCACTATGGCGTTTCAGCCGATTGTCGACGCGGCGGACGGTTGCCGCATCTTCGCCCATGAGGCCCTGGTCCGCGGTAAGGCTGGTGAGGGCGCGCAAGCCGTTTTCGGGAGTATCGTGTCGCAGTATCGACACGGCTTCGATGTGGCTTGTCGGAACAAGGCCTTCGCCTTGGCGTCGCAGTTGAAGCTGCCTGCATGTCTGAGCATCAACTGCGGCCCCGAGGCTGTAATCGCCGGATACCATTCTCCGCAGGACATCTGCGATGCTTCTGAGCGGTCCGGTTTTCCGGTCAGTCGGGTGATCTTGGAAATAACGGAAGGGCCGATTGGCGATACCAAGCTTCTGGCCGCAGCCCTGATGGAGTTTCGCCGGGTCGGGATCAAGATCGCCTTTGACGACTATGGTGCAGGCTATGCCCGCGAAGGCCTTCTTTCCCTATTCCAGCCCGATTTCTTCAAGATCGACATGTCCCTGATCCAGCGGATTGACGACGCCGTGACGCATAGGATCATCGTCCGGAATTTTCTCCGTCTGTGTGCCGAATTCCACATCGTCCCGATCGCCGAAGGTGTCGAGACGCTTGGGGAGATGCTGGTGTTGCGCGACATGGACGTCGCCCTGATGCAAGGATATCTCTTTGCCCGATCGGCCGTCGAGAAGCTGCCTATGATCAATCTCCCATATTCCAATTCTCCCGAGAGAGCATAAATTCTGCATGTCGATTTGCTTATATCTGATGGACGATGCGAAGGACGGCATGTCGATGAAGATCGAGGCCCCGTACGGTTGAGCAAGAATGACGAACCAATCAGCGACGACATGCTGACGCGCAGGGCCGGGCCGAACCGCTTCGTCTACGTCACGATTGGCGACAGCACGGTGGCCTCCCAGGATGCGTTCCGCGACTTCGCTTCCGGAGACAAGATCGATCCGTCGGCGATCCGATGCTGACACGAATGCGGGCAACGGCAACGCTGCGGTCGTCGGCTCCTGCTCCAATCACAGATTGATCGGCGACAACGTCAACATCTCATCTGGCTCCTGGCGTTGCGGCGTCAGCTGACCGATTGCCGGGGGGAGCACTTCGATTCCAGCGGCGCCGCGTCCCGGACGCCGTCTGCCACGAGGGGCTACAGCCGATCTACCCGCTGGACACAAGCCTCGTCGCCCTTGGTCGCACGCTCTTACGATCCCCGGGACCGATCAACGTTCGAAATCGTCGGTCCACAATCCGCCTCCCCCAAGAGCTCCCGAAGCTCCGCAGAGAAGCCCCAAACCGACCGAAAATTCAATTCTCTGGAGCCAGGGCTGAATTGCGATGAGAAAGATGGACTGGAGGAGCGTCAGACGCTCCCCCAGCGAGCATGTCAGCGGAGACTCCTGGTGCAGGTCCGGATCCGGCGCATGAGTGAATTCGCATCGGACGGTCTCGCTGCCGTGGGCCTCAAAGCACGAAGTCGCCGGCCTGCAACGCGATCTCGCCGTAGAGGACGATCTGGAAGTCGACCACGCCATCGCCGGTCACTTCGCCCTCCACCAGCGTGTTGCCGCCCTTCTGCTCATAGCGCAGCCGCCCGGCTTGGCCCTCCACGAAGCTGTTGATGCCGATAAAGGCGAAACTCTGATCGCCGGACTTGGTCGTGTCGGCATCGATCCCTGACAGGTCGATGCGGTCGTTCTCGTGCGGGTCGAAATCCTCGATGCAGTCGCGATTTCCCTCGCCCGGCCTACTTTCCGCCACCGTCACATAGCCGAAGCGATCGGTTCCGTCCCCACCGGCAAGAACGTCTTTGCCGGCCGCGCCGTAGAGGACGTCCGTTCCGGAGCCGCCCCGGAGCTCGTCGCCGCCAGCGCCGCCCAAGAGCTGATCATTGCCGGAATCGCCGACCAGGACGTCTGCGTCGTCGCCACCATTGAGGAGGTCGTTGTCATCCCCGCCTTCAAGCCGATCGTTGCCGGAAGTGCCATACAGCCTATCCTTGCCCGAGGAACCCTGCAGGACATCGTCGCCGGCACCGCCATCGAGCACATCGTCTCCCTTGCCGCCATCGAGAGTGTCGGCGGCGGCATCAAGGCCGCCGCTCAGATAGTCATTGCCGTCGCCGCCGTGAAGGGAATCTGCGTCGAATTCGCCATAGAGCTTGTCGTCGTCGTCCCCTCCCTCCAAATGGTCCTTGCCATAGCCGCCCATGAGGACATCGTCGCCATTTCCCCCCTTGAGGGTATCTACGCCATCCCCGCCGAAGAGAAGGTCGATGCCCGCATCGCCACAGAGAATGTCGTCGCCACCGCGGCCATAGGCTTCGTCGTTGCCGGAGCCGCCGTGGAACTCGTCGTTGCCGCCCTCGCCGCGGAACTCATCATGGCCATCCCCCTCTGGAAGCGCATCGCAACTGTTGCGGACGAGGGGAGGGATGGTCCCAGCAGCAGGCTGGTGGGCGCTGGCCGCATCACGAGTGTCGACCGCGCTTTCGCTGCCATAGATGAGATTGACGAGATCTTCAGTCAGCCGACGCTCGATCATTTTCTTTACTCCGGATGATGGCATGGTGTTGCGAGCGGGCCACATGTTGGAGGGCAAGCAAAGCCCGGCATGGTCATCGCGCTCTCTGTATTGAGAGATTCCGCTACCGTGACGGAGAGTCAATAGGAAATATGGCGAATGATGTTCAAATTACCAAATATAGTATTTTTATAACCAGAAATATTTTGAATTTTGAGCGATTTTATGAATTTCATTGTTCATGGTGTTGAAATTTTTTTGGGTGATATTGGATTATCGTAAGAATGATATATGTGGTGCCTTCTGCAGATGTGGGAAGATCGAATGGATCCGGGTCTGCTGCACCAAGCTGCACGGTCTTTCTTTCCAGAGACCATCTCGATTCCCAGCCCAGGGTGGCCTAGGGCTCCGGCGATGTCGGCGATGAGCGACGTGTGGCCGGACTTGTGGAACGGCCAGCGATCGGCCAAGTGTCACCGGCGAAACATTGAAGCGTCCCGACAACGCAGCGCCCAGGCGTCGGGACGGAGGCGGCGATATTGAACCTCTCGAAGCGCCGGTGTGCTGGAACGGGGCTACGACAGTGGCATTGGCGATGTCGGAGACGTCAATAAAGTCGCGGGCGGCACCGAGACAGCCCATGCGGATCTCGGGTCGTGACGGTCCTATGCGCTTCAGGACCTGGAGGATCAGGCGCGGGGCGGCCTCGCCCGGGCCGAAGAGGTGTCTGGCGTCAGGCGATTGGATCGCCGATGAAGCCGGCCCCGCAATCGAATGCGCATGAAATCCCGCGCCCTTGCTCAGAGAGGTGGCATCGTCGTCCTCGTCATCGACGTCAGGCGGGCATGGACGACGTCGGCTGCGGCGAGAGGCGAGGTTGGCCTGCCGAGGATGTTCTGGGGATGATCGAGCCGGGACCCGCGAGCGGTCTCACGCCGAGCGCCGCCTGAGCCTCCGATCTGGCCCCATAGCTTGGTTTTCCCCGTTCGCGGCCGCGACGACGGCATCGCGATCACGCACCGGCATCAAGCGCCATCTGCCAGAAATCGGCCTCCAGCCGCGCGGCCTTGGCGAAGATGCTGCAGAGTTCAGGGAAGCGGCGTTCCGTGAGAGATCGAGCCGCAAGGCGAGACAGGTGTTCGCGGGCAAGGTGCGCAACGGCTTGATAGGCATGGCCACCATATTCTTCGATCCAGTCACGATAAGGGTGGTCTGCAAGGAACGCGGCTCCTTTCGTGGCAAGTCCTCGGCCGATCTCGGCGTAACCGATAACGCAGGGAGCCAGGGAAACATGGAGATCGAGGAGATCGCCCGAGGCCCCGCAGTCGAGCACGAAGCGGGTATATGCGACGGTTGTCGAATGCTCTGGCGTCGCCTCGATCTCGTCGGGGGACAGACCCCATCGGCCGCAGAGTCGGACATGCAGGTCCATTTCGACATCAAGGATCGCGGAAAGCGCCTTCTGCGCCGCGCGCATCTCGGCCAGTGTTCGGCTCTTGTAGATGGCGAGCGCATTGGCGCGCGCGAACTGGATCAGGAACAGGTAGTCCTGGACCAGGTAGGCCTGGAATGCGGGTTTCGGCAGCGTGCCGTCCCCCATACTCTCGACAAAGCTATGATCGACGTAGCAAGACCACTCTGTGGCGCATGCCGCCTTCAGACGCTCGAAGACATCCATCATCATGTTCGTCCTGCGGTCTGCTCCGGGCGCCTTCTCGACCCGGCAGAGAGCGCACCGATGTCGTCAACCGCGCAGAGCCGCCTCGTCCGCATACACGGCATCGAAGAATGACCGCTCGAGCGCCACGGTGCGACGAAAGAAATCGACGCACAGGTTTCTCTCCGTTGGGCCCACCCGGTCCAGCTCGGCGCGGAGGAAATCGACGAAGGCGCGGAAGCCCGTATTGTCGTGCAGCATGATCCATTCGGCATAGATGAAATTCTTCGGCAAGGATCTGGGCGCACGCATGGCCCAATCGAGATAGAGCCACTCTGCCGCCGTCAGGACCGATAGGGCTGCGGGGTAGCTGCGAGTCACGGCCGCCTGGCACATGATAGCCTTGAAGCCGGCTGTCGCCTGCGTGTCCGGAATGCCGACTCGTTGTTCGGAGGTCGTTCCGAGCGCTTCGAAAGCGCGCAGGAAATACGTGTTCTCCTCGCCCGACACGAGGCCGGTGAAGCGGCCGAACCGCAGACGCGCCTCGAAAGTGTCGGCACTGGCCATCGCCGCCCCCAGAAGCATCAGGAAGCTGTCGAGGAATCTGTGATCCTGCACCAGATAGTGGACCATTACGGCATCGGGCACTGCGCCTGCAAACAGGTCCGAGATGAAGCGGTGTCGGACGGCCTCTGTCCAGTTGGGCTCGCTGGTGGCGCGAAGGGTTTCGGTGAAGCGCTCATGCGCGAGCGGCGGTGGCTCCCAGACCGGCACGCCAATCTCCGGTTTCGTGTTCATCAGAGCACCTCATTCGTTGTCATGCCCCACATGTGACCCTGCAGGGACGGGAACGCGCGCTTGTGCATCTGGCCGCCACCGACCGGGATGCGACCGAGCCGCCCTGGCCTCACATGATCGTGCGTGCGCGGGCGGTGATGTCTCGGGGCAGGCCTTTGGCCGGCGGCCTTTGATCGGCGCGGCAACCTCTCTGTCGTGGCCCCAACGGCATCTCGGAAAATTTGGTGAATCATGGTGCTCCCACTTGCCAGCGGACCAGCAGACGAGCGCCATGATCGACCACGGCGTAGAGCGCCAGCGCGACGACCATCACGATGACGACGGCTGCGAACAGAAGATCAGTCTGCATGCGGGAATTGGCCTGCAACATCAGATGGCCCAGCCCTGCACTGGAGCCGACCCATTCGCCTATGATTGCACCGATCGGTGCCACGCCCGCCGCCACGCGGACGCCCGACGCCATCGCCGGCAGCGCCGCGGGCACCCGGATCTGCCACAGGACGGCGCCAGGTCGGGCGTTCATGACTCGAGCGAGGTCGAGCCAGCCGCGTTCGATCCGCCGGAGTCCGTCGAAGAAGGAGGTGGTCACCGGGAAAAAGATGATGAGCACGGCCATGACGATCTTAGAGCTCATGCCGTAGCCGAGCCACAGCACCAGAAGCGGCGCCAGAGCAAAGACGGGGAGAGCCTGGCTGCCGACCACGATCGGCATCAGCCAGCGCCGGGCCGCTTGGGATGCCATGACGAGCAGCGCCAGGCCCGCGCCGATCGCAGTGCCGAGCACGATGCCGAGCACGATTTCGGTGAGGGTGACGAGCGCATTGCGGAAGAGGAGGCCTGGCTGTGCGAGCATGGAGGCGATGACCGCGCCAGGGCTGGGCAGGATGAACTTGGGCAAGCCGGCCAGGTGGACAAGCAGTTCCCAGACGAGCAGGAGCCCTGCTGTCGTGATCACGATGCGAAGCGCATTCATCAGCCAGCGCCGTGGCGTGTGGGATCTTGCGACGAACTGCATCAAACTCGCGCCACTCGCTGTGACCGCGACGATGCCGAGCACGACCTCGGCAAGTCGGTCGGATCGGAAACTGGTACCGAGGTTCGCCAAAAGCACGTCAGCACCGCGATGCGGGAAGACCTCATCTGCGTCCTCCGTCCATGGGCGGGAGGAGAGCCAGCTGGCGGAGGAGGCGAGCTTCAAGATCGGATGCTGCGGGATCATCGATCGGTCGCGGCGGGCGGCCAGGCGGCCGAAACACATCGAGGGCGCGTGCCGGCGTGCCGCCCAATACAATCACCCGATCGCCGAGGCGAAGCGCTTCCCTCGGGCTATGCGTCACCAGCACGACGGTTCGGCCCTTGAGCAAATTGGCGGCCAGCTCCTGCAGGCGATAGCGCGTTATGGCATCCAAAGCCGAGAACGGCTCGTCCATTAGGACGAGCGGACGGTCCTCGATCAGAGTACGAGCAAGGGCGACGCGCTGCCGCATGCCTCCCGAGAGTGTTACGGGCAGGCTGCCGCGGCGGTCCCCGAGACCGAGCTGCGCGAGAAGCTCGCCGGCTCGTATCCGTAGGCGGCGCAGCTCCGAGCGTCGCGCCCCGCGCAGGCGATATCCGAGGAGGACATTGTCTTCTGCAGTCAGCCAGGGCAGAAGCTGGTCTTGCTGGGCCATGAGAGCGACGCCGCATGTGAAGGCTGCCCCTTCGCGGGAGAGCGTTGCTCCGGGCAGCAATCCGCCGATCATGTGCAGCAGGCTGGTCTTGCCGACGCCGGTAACGCCGAGAATGCAAGTGCAGCGACCGGCGTCGAGGCCCATTGTGAAGTTTCGGAACAAGGTGCGGCCGCCCAGGGCGAAATGCTCGATCGCGACGGCAATATCCGATGGCGCGGGCCCCCGCGAGGCGAGCTCGTGATCTTGGCCCAAGGGGAGGGGGGCCCCGGTTTGACCGATCGACTGAATGGTCATGCGGGATGTCCTCTCCATTGATGAGATATATCTGCTGCGGTCAGCGCATCGCGTCAGCGGGCTTGGTCCGACAGGGCTTCTGAATGACAGATTTTGCCTTCCAAAGATCATGGAAGTGGTGAACGGGACCACGACCCCGCCCGATAGCGAGGACGTCTGCGGCCGCAATGGCATCCGCCACATAGGTCTTTGCAACCCGTACGGCATCGGGCAAGGAAAGTTCTTGGGCAAGCAAGGCGGCGATCGCCGCCGAGAGCGTACAGCCGGTACCGTGTGTCCGTCTTGTCGGCACACGCGCTCCGCAAAGCCAAAAGCGCGCACCCTCGCAATCAAGGAAGTCCGGGCTGTCGTCACCTTCGAGGTGTCCGCCCTTGAGGAGGACTGCCGCGGCCCCTTCGGCCCTGAGCCGATCGGCGATCAGAGGCATCTCGCCGCGAGTGGCGACAGATCCTTCATCGAGTAGGGCCGCCGCTTCCGGAAGATTAGGGGTGACGAGGCTCGCCAGCGGCATCAGCCGCGATCTGAGGATGGCGATGGCGGCCGGATCCAGCAGATTGTCTCCGCCCTTTGCGACCATGACGGGATCGAGCACGATCCAGCGCGGCTGCCAGAATTCCAGTGCCTCGGCGACAGCCTCCACGGTTGCCGCGGAGTGCAGCATCCCGATCTTGACAGCCGAGACGTCGAGATCGGCAAAGACCGCGTCGATCTGCTGTCGGACGAATTCGGGAGCGAGGGCGACGATGGCAGCTACGCCGATCGTGTTCTGGGCGGTCACGGCCGTGAGGGCGGTGCAGCCGTAAGATCCGAGCGCTGAGATGGTCTTCAGATCGCCTTGGATCCCAGCGCCACCGCTGCTGTCGGAGCCGGCGATCGTGAGCGTGATGGACGTCATATCTCAGCCTCTCTTAAGCGCCGATGGACCTTGGCGGGTACGACAGTTCCGTCACGGCGCCGTCGCGAACAGATCCACCGCGTAGCTGCTCAGAGGCGGCAGATTTATCACCGAGTGCTGCGCCTCCAGGAATGCTGCGAAGCGCTGATACTTACCGAAAGCCAATGCGGCCGGGCTCTGCGCAAAACGTGGCCACGTGTCCTGCCATGCGCGTCGGTTGAGTTCGTCGTCGAGACCGTCGTCGCTGGCCTTGAAGACATCCCAGGCCTCGGCTGGATGGTTCAGTATCCAGTACGTGGCCTGCTCCAACGCCAGTAGGAAGCCTCTGAGTTCGGGCGCGGCAAGCTTGTCGCGCCGGGTAACGTATATGAGCTCCTCATAGGCAGGCACGCCCTCATCCTCGAGAAAGAAGGCCCGTCCGGGATGGCCATCGATCGCCATCTTGTTGAGCTCGAAATTGCGGTATCCGCCGATGATGGCATCGACCTGATGGGACAGCAGCGCCGGCAGGAGGGAGAAGTTGACGTTAACGAGATCCACGTCATCGAGCGTCAGTCCGGCGCCGGCCAGAACGCGCGCCAGCAGGACCTGTTCGGTGCCTGCCACGGAGTAGCCGATGCGCTTGCCGCGCAGATCCGCAATGGTCTTGATCGGGCCGTCACGCAAAACGATCACCGTATTGAGCGGCGTCGCGATCAGTGTGCCGAACCGGACAAGCGGGAGGCCAGCTGCGATCTGCAGCGGCAACTGCGGCTGATATGTCACGGCGATGTCGCCTTCGCCAGCGGCGACGAGCTTCGGAGGGTCGTTTGGATCAGAGGGCACGCGCAGTTCGACATCCAGACCTTGGGCAGCGAAGAACCCCCTGTCGCGAGCCACGATCAGCGGGCCGTGATCCGGATTGATCGACCAATCGAGATAGACGACGAGCCGCTCGGCCGCCGATGCGGATGGCGTGGCCAGGAAAAGCAATAGAAGGATCGCCAAAAATCTCGCCATGGACTTCTCCCTCATTCCGTGATTGGCAGATGGCCGGCTGCCTTGTGACTCGGGGAAGGCGAGCGCAGACGTTGCGTGGGATATCGGGTGCGACGGCTACTTCGCCGCCCAGGTGTTGAAGCGCTCGGTCAGGCTGTCGATGTTCTCCAGCCAGAATTCGGCGTTCAGCTCGATCGCCTGGGACATGTTGGCCGGGTTGGTCGGCAGGCCGGGCAGGTACTGGGCCGGGATCAGCGGCGTCGCCGCCTTGTTGGTGACGCCATAGGTGATCTTGGTCGGCAGCTTGGCCTGATTCTCCGGCTTGCCGACGAAGGCCAGGAACTTGGTGGCGGCGTCGACATTGGGCGAACCCTTCAGGATCACCCAGCTGTCGATGGTGAACAGGCTGCCGTTCCAGACGATCCGGAAATCCTTCTTGTCGGCGTCGTTGGCGGCGGCGATGCGGCCGTTATAGGCGGTGGTCATCGCCACCTCGCCCGAGGCCAGCATCTGCGGCGGCTGGGCGCCGGCGGCCCACCAGATCAGGTTTGGCTTCAACTCGTCCAGCTTGCGGAAGGCGCGGTCCACGCCCTTGGGCGTCGCCAGCACCTTGTAGACATCGGCCGGGGCCACGCCGTCGGCCATCAGCGCGATCTCCAGGTTGGTCTTTGGCCCCTGGCGCATCGCCCGCTTGCCGGGGAACTTCTTCACGTCCCAGAAATCGGCCCAGCTCCTCGGCCCATCAGGTAACCTCGCGCCGTCGTAGGCCAGCACATAGCTGTAGATCACCGAGCCAACGCCGCAGTCGTTCACCGCGGCCGGCAGATAGGCGTCGCGGCCGCCGATCGCGTCCCAGTTCAGGAGTTCGAACAGCCCTTCCTCGCAACCCAGCGCCAGGCTCTCCGCCTCAGCCTCGACGACATCCCAGCTCGAATCGCCGCCCTCGACCTTGGCGCGCAGCACACCGATGCCGCCATCCCAGGTGTCCTCCCGCATCGGTATGCCAGTGGTGCGGAACGGATCGAAGTAGATCTCCTTCTCCACCTGCTGATAGGCACCGCCCCAGGACACCACGGTCAGGTCCCGGGCCGCGGCCGGCGTGGCGATAGCGGCCGCCAGAATCGCTGTTGGCAGGACAAAGACGTAAGGGCGCATAACATTCTCCGAATGGGACGGAAGGAGATTGAAGCGGTTCGTCCAGCCACACACGCGATCGCACGGCCACCCGTTACATCGGCAACCAAATCCTCTCCGGATCAGGTCGCGTGCAGACCCATGCGGCTTCCAATGACAATTTGGCGAGATGGCTCGGGGTCTGTTGGCCGGAGTCGTGCCCTCAGCTTGAAAAACTCCAATATCAACCGCCCCAATTCATTATCAACAATGCGAGGATTTGGCAATAGGCTTAAATAGTTTCATCAATTATAACTGATGATTATTCAGTAATATAAAAATGTTATAGTTAATGCTTATAGATCTGAGTTTGGATCTATGAGATCTTAATGACGATGAAGATTCGGTGCGCGCCGACCGGTCTCGTCGACTATTGAGTGTGGTGCGAAGCGCCTCCCTGGGAATCCGGACGCCAGAGCGATGACAGGATCGCGCTCCGGATCTTGGCCTCCTTCTGTGCCTCCGGCGATCACCGGAAAGGAGATCTAGTGATGCTTCGGTGTCATTCGAAATTCGATCTGTATCTCGTAACCGATCGCGCGATTTGCGCGGAACGGGGATTGGTCTCGATTGTCGATGCCGCCTCGTCGGCCGGTCTCGACGCCGTGCAGATTCGAGACGACGTTACGCCAGACGCCGAGTTGATCGCCCTCGGGCTCGAGTTGCTCGCGTTCCTTCGCCCGCGTGGCGTGGCTCTGATCATCAACAATCGGGTCGAGATCGCGGCGGCGATCGGTGCCGACGGCGTTCACATCGGCCAGTCCGACATGCCGCCCGCCCAGGCGCGGGCCATGCTCGGGCCATCGGCTGTTATCGGACTCAGCATCAACGACCCTGCTCAGGTCGCGGCGGTGGATCCCGATATCGTGGACCATCTCGGTGTGGGGCCAATCTATGGCGTCGAAGTCAAGACGGATGCCGCTCCGGCCATGGGGCTGGAGGGGCTCCGGAGGTGCCGCAAGGCGACCTCGCTGCCGATCGTCGCCATCGGAGCGATTCACACTCACCACATCCCTGAATTGATTCGCGCTGGCGCAGACGGCATCGCTGTGGTCCGAGCCATCATATCCGCCGATGATGTTGCCGGCGCAACACGTGGGCTCGCATCGCAGATGGCCGAGGCCAAGATGCGCCACACAGTCTGATGCGATCCACACTGGCCCGACGGGCGATCGCGAGAGCATCGTGGGTGAGAAGGGACTCCCCGGACCCCAAAGCCGCCGCGAGCCGGCCGGGATCATCACGGCAACCACTCCCTCGGCAAGGCTTTGCCAGAGTACGGCGCAGGAATCCGCCTGGAAAATCGGCATGAGGCTTCTCGGAGGGGTGGATTCGTGATGCAAGCTCGGGCGAGGCAGAGATGAGACCGGATTGCCGAGATCGCCCGGAAGACTAAGTGCCGCCCTTGGGTTTGACGAATGAAGAATGGAAGCGGATCGCGCTGCTGATGCCCGAGCCATCGCGTCGGAGGAGACCGATCTGAGGGCAGTGATCGGCGCCCAGCGCTGTTGGGCTACGCTGGGAGTTGTTGCCGGTCCATTTCATCCCTGGCAGACGGTCTACTGGCGGTTTCCCCGGCTGATGCGTCGGTTCCTGTTCCAAGAGCATCCCTGACCTCTGGCTGACGTGCGACGGAGAGCAGTCCAGGTGAGAGGATTCTCCGTGACCGACGGACGAATGGTCATCAAGGCGGTGTCGGTCAGATCTGACCCAATAGTCGGTGAGCGCCTTCCGACCGGGCATCGCAATCCTGGGAACAATACGATGTCATTCACATCGGCTTCCGTGTTGATGCCGCTATGACACCCAATATCTTTGGCCGCGTCGGCCAGGATTGCGGCGCGCAGCGGCTATCGCTGCGGCTCTGTGTCCTCGATGCTCGGCGCAAAACCTGTCTGCAGTGCACTGAGGACGAGGTCCAGAAGCGCTGCCCTGCGATCGCCTCTGCCGACCAGAGCGATGATGTCCAGCACAGGGAAGTCGGCGAGGGGAACGATCCGCGCGCTGCTGCCTGGCACGGCGTTCCGGGCGACGTGCCGTTCGACCAGAGCAATTCCTGCTGGACTACTGATCGCCAAGGATGCGGCGGCACGCTGCGTTCTGGCCTCGAGCCGCACGTCAGGTGTCAGCCCGGCACGCAGGAACATCTGATCGAAGAGTGCTCGAAGCGGATGTGGCGAGGAAACCAGAATCAGCCTTGCGGTTGCGAGATCGGCAACCGTCAGTTGCTCGGCGACGCTCAGCGGATGGCCATCAGGGACCACGGCCACGAGCGGCTGCTGGCCGAGAATGATCGGCTCCAGTTCGGGCGGGCAGACGACGGGGCCGATCAACACGCCGACCTCCGCGTGCCCCAACGAGACGGCCCGGACGATGCCCTCGTAGTTGTCGATGTTGAGGGCGATCTTCACATCGGGATGCGGGCCGAGAACCTTGCTGACGATCTTCGGGATGGTCTCTTCGCCATAGGCCGGCAGGGTGCTGATGCGGACCAGGCCGCGCGCGCCGCGCTTGATGGCCTCGATCTGGGTCTTGATCTCATCGAGGCCTATCAGATTCCGCCTCACCGTCGAGAGAAAGATCGAACCCTCCAGGGTTGGCCGCATCCCGAAGCGCCCGCGCTCGAACAAGGTGAGGCCCGTCTGGGCTTCCAGATTGGCAATGGATTTCGTGATCGCCGGCTGGGTCACGCCGACCTTCTGAGCCGCCAACGTCGCCGAGCCAGTTTCGACGACCGCCTGGAACATCTCGAGAGACCGGAAATCGATCATCAGTTCACCCAGTATGATTCTGTCGGCTGCTCTCCTTGCTCTTCCACGACGAACTGAGCGCAAGCCATATGCCGAGGCGGGGATCGCATGGCAAACTATCCAGAATATAAAGATGATTCCGACAGAATGCAAGAATGTAATTCAATAAAAATAAGTTATGCAAGTTTCTGTTTTTGTAATATCGCAAGTTATCCAGATAATTATCGGCGTATTGGCATTGCAGACATTCGGCGGCTCGTGCTGGAATGATCAAAAGATCGAAATTGGTCACAGGGATCGCAGTATTCGACCGATTCTGCAGCGGCCGCCTTGTGCGGCGCGATCGCGGGCGGCATGGGGCGGGACGTTGAGCCCAAAGATCGGGGACGGACGGACTAACGGCCGAAGCGTCACCGCTCATATGCTCCGACTCGTCCTTTCGGCTGATCTGGTTTGTCCTTCCAGCCGATATCCGGACGGACGAGCCGACGCCGAACCTCGCTCGCGACGTTGGCCGAGGGGATGGATCCGCCTGTCAAGTTGATGCTGCTGCAAGTGACTGCTGCTGAAAGGTGGACGCAGATGAAGCGATTGGACAGCCATACCGTCGAAGTGTTTCGTGCCGTCGTCGAGGCGGGGTCGGCCACGCATGCCGCCGCTTCACTTGGGATCACGCAGCCGGCGGTCACGAGGGTGATCAGTGGGTTCGAGAAGCATTGCGGCTTCCGTCTGTTCGAACGGGGGCGGTTCGGGATGCGTCTGACACCCGATGGCCGCGTGATCTACGAGGAAGCTCAGCGCAGTGTTGTCGGTCTGGACAGATTGCAGCGCTGCGTGGCGTCGGTCCGCGACGGCGTCGGTGCCATGTTGAGCCTCGGCCTCGTCGCGACGCTGGCGGAGGGGCGGATGGGACAGCGGCTCGGGGACTACATCAGACGGACCCCGGGTCTTCACGTCCAAATCGCCGTCGATCCGCCGAGCCGGATCGTGAACGATCTGCTCCTCGGCCGCTGCGACGCGGGAATCATCTGCGGGGCTTATCTCGCGGATCCGCGGGTCGAGGTCACAGTTCTGGGGCGGCGCGCGCTCGCTGCCGTCATGGTGCCCGACCATCCGCTGGCGCAGCGTCCAAGGCTCGAGCCGTCCGACCTCGCGAGAGTTCCCTTGATCCATCTCGAGCAGAGCGATCCTTTGCGCCGCCTGTTGGACGGTGCCTTTGCGCGAGCGGGTGTGGTTCCGAATGTGGTCGGCGAAGTCTCGACGCAGAGAGCCGCCGCGACCATCGCGTCGGGGAGCGCAGGCGTCGCTCTGGTCGAGATGGAACTCGCGGCCCAGATGTCGCCGCTCGGACTCGTCAGCGTACCGCTCTGGGACGTTGGCTGTGAAGTCTTGGCGATCATGCTGCGATCGAAGATCCGCACCGCGGTGCTCGATCGGCTCCTCAATTGGATTGCCAGACCCGATGATGATGCCGATCAGCCCGACTTCGACGGCCACGGGAGCGGCGACTCGGCCCCGCGAAAGGGTAACGGTTGGCAACCGCCGCCGACCGATGTTCAGGCAGCCCACCCCGACTAAAAGTCATGCAACCAATAACCAAAACAAGGATATCTATTACTCATAGTGATTTGAAATCTACTTCCATCACGGCTACTTATTGTGGTGCGTGTATGTGGGTATTCCGTTGCACGGGCGTGACGTGATCTGGGTGGGCGACGCGTTTCAGCGCAAGCTTCCACGGGCCGAGATCCGCAACGCACCGAGGCATTCGTGGTCCGCGGCCGGGGTTAGAGGCATGAAGATGGATGAGGGAAAGGCCGGGCTCGGATCTGATCCTATCCCAGGCCTGTCGGCGGTCGGCGAGAGCGTCCGATACAGTTCGGAGTTCGAGGCTCTGGAGGCGCAGATCCGGCTTCTCGATCGCCAGGGGCCTGCCGCGGTCGACTGGGGGGAAGTCGAGAGTCGATCCGCCGATATTCTGCGGAACAGATCGAAAGACATCCTTGCTGCAATCTATCACGCCTACGCATGCTGGCGGCGTGATAGCTTCGCCGGCCTTGCAGCCGGGCTGACCGTCCTCGACGAGTTGTGCGCGTCCTATTGGGAGGATGCGCTTCCACCCAAGACGCGAATGCGGGCTCGGATCATTGCCTTCGAGTGGCTGGATGAGCACCTGGCTGCCGACCTGGGCGCCCGTCAGGACAACAGGGCGCCACCGGAAGCGGTCTGCCAGGCTCATGAGGCGTTTCGGCATCTGCTCGACAGCCTCGCCGCCGTCGGTGGCCTTGATCGCATTTTCGGGAAGACCTCCTCACCATTGCGCACTTTGGACGAGCAGGCTCGCAGTCAGTTGCAGCGGGTATCGCAGGAGGATAGGAGCGCGGACGGCGCCATGGCGGCGCATGCGACCGAGGCATCCTTGCGTGACGCAGCCAGCGGTGCCGACGGAGTGCCCCTGGCGCGGGTGTCCGATCCGGATCGGGCGATCGAGATCTTGCGGGCGGCGATGTCCGATGTCGGTCTTACACGGCTGGCGGCCGATCCATTCGATGTGCGTGCCTATGCGCTGCTCGGCGAGGCAACGTGGCTGTCCGTGCCGGCTCTGCCTGTCGCGGACGGGGGGCGAACCGGCCTGACCGCGCCGGCGCACGAACAAGTCCAAGGGCTGACAGCCTTGCGGGCGGACGACCCGCGGCGATGCCTCATGGAGCTCGAGCGCTTCTGCTCGGGGCCGGGTCTCTTCTGGCTCGACGGCCAACGTCTGATCGCGGAGCTCCTGGCGCGTGCGGGAGATGCGGCGCAGCCCGCGCTGCGGTGTCATGCCGGGAGGGTTGGACTGGCGCTGCGGCGCCTTGACGGTCTGGAGACCTTGGCGTTCAGCGACGGTCAGCCCTTCGCGGACGCGGCGACACGCGCCTGGCTTGGAGGCCTGAGCGCAGGCGATGGCGAGGCCAACGCAGTGGAAGGCCCGCCGCCTTGGGAGACCGCCTTCGAGGAGGCATCCGCCCTCGTTGCCGCCGGACGGGTCGAAGATGGATTTAAGCGGCTGCGGCCGCCCGCGTCGTCGTCCAAGGGTAGGGAATGCGCCTGCTGGCTCGTCGCGCAGCTTCGGCTCTCGATCCACGCCGGTGAGATTGTCGCCGCACAGGGGCTCGCACGTCATCTGGCCGGCCTTGTCCGGGATCACAGGCTGGACTGCTGGGAGCCGGATCTGGCAGCCGACATCCTTGAAATGGCGTGCCGCTGCCACCCCGCCGTGGACATCGGAAACCCGGAGCGGTCCGCGATGGTCGACGGGTGGATGACGCGGCTCGCGGGGCTCGACCTGTCGAAGGCGCGTGCCGTTCTCTCGAACCCATCAATCCGTTGACGCGAGAAAGGATTCGAACATGAGTAACGATGGTTCCGTGGCACCCAAGGACCGGGTCAACATCCGCTATATCCCAGCCGGTGGGGACCAGAAAGAAGAAGTTGAGCTGCCCTTGAAGCTTCTGGTCATCGGCGAGTTCGCGACCAGGGCGGACGACTCGCCGATCGGCGAACGCGAATTGATCTCCATCGATAAGGATACCTTCAACGACGTGATGCGGGGCCAGAACCTCAGTCTCGATCTCAAGGTCCCGAACCGTCTGAGCGATGCGGATGCGTCGGAGGAGAAGGAGGATCTCGCCTTCAACCTGACCTTATCGACCCTGAAGGATTTCGATCCGGACGGCGTTGCCGCCCAGGTGCCTGAGCTCCGGAAACTCCTTGAACTCCGGGAGGCGCTGCTGGCGTTGAAAGGGCCACTCGGGAACGTGGCCTCCTTCCGGAAAGCCCTTCAATCCCTGTTGGGAGACGAGCAAGCCCGGGCCCGGCTGCAGGAAGAGCTCCTGCGCATCCCCGGGCCCGACGCCTGACAGCCCGCTGGATCGCTTGATCGTCCCGTTGCTTCATGGAGAGATTCATGCCCTCAGATGCACTGACCAACCAGGCGGCAATCGCTGCGACCACCGCCACATCCGGTTCCCTGCTCGACGAGATCCTTCAGAAGACGCAGCTTCGCCCCAGTGACGACGGGTATGACGTGGCCCGAAGAGGCGTCGCGGCCTTCGTGTCCGAACTCCTCAAGCCATCCGCCGAGAATGAACGCATCAATGTCGGCCTCGTGGACAGCATGGTGGCGGAGATCGACTTGAAGCTGGGAGCTCAGGTCAACGAGATCCTTCATACGCCGGCATTCCAGAAGCTCGAATCTGCGTGGCGCGGTGTCAAGTTCCTGGTCGATCGGACCGACTTCCGTCAAAACATACGGTTGAACCTGCTGACCGCGAGCAAGACGGAGCTCCTGCAGGATTTCGAGGACTCGCCCGAGATTTCGAAGAGCGGCCTCTACAAGCACGTCTATACGAACGAGTTCGGTCAGTTCGGCGGGCGACCGTTCGCGGCGATGATCGCCGACATGCCGTTCGGACCAGGCACGCAGGACATCACGCTCCTGCAGGACATGTCGAGCGTCGCCGCCATGGCGCATGCGCCGCTCATCGGAGGGGCGTCTCCGGAATTCTTCGGCGTCGAATCATTCGAAGGCTTGGCTAATCTGCGCGACATTCAGGCGATCCTGGAAGGCCCCAAGTTCACGAAATGGCGCGCGTTCCGGGATTCGGAGGATTCGCGATATGTCGGCCTCGCCATGCCACGCTTTCTCCTCCGCGAACCCTATCATCCCGGATCGGTCCAGGCGCGCAGCTTCAACTTCGAGGAGGAGGCCGCAGGCCGGAGCGCGAACTACTTATGGGGAAATGCCGCCTTCGCCCTGGCGTCACGCCTGACCGAGAGCTTTGCCGATTACCGCTGGTGTCCCAACATTATCGGGCCGCAGTCTGGAGGCACGGTCGAGGACATGCCTGTTCATCTCTTCGAGAGCATGGGCCAGACCCAGGCGAAGATTCCGACGGAAGTCCTCATCTCCGATCGACGCGAATATGAGCTAGCGGAGCAGGGGTTCATTCCTCTGACGATGCGCAAGGACAGCAACAACGCGGCGTTTTTCTCGGCCAATTCGGTCAAGCGTCCCAAGGTGTTCTCCAACACGCCGGAAGGGAAGGCAGAGGAACTCAACTATCGGCTCGGAACGCAACTGCCGTACCTCTTCATCGTGAGCAGGCTCGCGCACTATATCAAAGTCATGCAGCGCGAGAATATCGGCTCCTGGAAGAGCCGCACCGAGCTGGAGACGGAGTTGAGCAACTGGATTCGCCAATACGTCTCTGATCAGGAGAATCCTTCGGCCAGCGTCCGGTCGCGACGGCCCCTGCGCCGCGCGGAGATCAGGGTGGAAGACGTCGAGGGTGAACCCGGTTGGTTCCGTGTCGCGCTGACCGTCCAGCCGCACTTCAAATATATGGGGGCCGATTTCTCGCTCGGCCTCGTCGGCAAGCTGGACAAGGCCTAATCCCGAACGCGTCATCAGGTACAGCGATCATGTCGGAATGGACGTTGTTGGAACGGCTGAGCAGGCCGTCCGCCCTGCGCCAGACCGGCGCGGGGCAGATCGAGAGCATTGTCGGGAACCTTTCTGCTCTCTTCAACTCCCGACAGAGCAGCTCGCTCTCGCGCCCGGACTACGGCCTGCCTGATTTCAACGACCTGCTGCATGAGGTCCCGGGCATCATCCCGAGGCTCGTTCGGATCATCGAAGAGCAGATCGAATTGTTTGAGCCGAGGCTGGTCCGATGCCGGGCGAGCCATGTCGATGATGCGGAGACCTCTTTGGTTCTCAAATTCCTACTCAATGGCGCCCTGGCCGAAAATCCGGATGTGCGGATCCGGATCGAGACTTTCGTCGGCCTCGGGGGACGCTTCAAGGTCAGGCTGTGACGATGAGCATGCGTCGATACTATGAAGAGGAGCTGGCCTATCTTCGGGATCTCGGAGCGGAATTCGCCTCCGAGAATCCCGGTCTGGCACCCTACCTCATGCGCGGCAGTCAGGATCCGGCCGTCGAGCGGTTGCTCGAGGGATTCGCATTCCTGACTGGGCGCCTGCGGGAGCGGCTTGACTCTGAGCTGCCGGAGCTGACGCATGGGCTGCTCGAGCTCCTCTGGCCGCAGATGCTGCGGCCCATTCCCTGCACGTCGGTCGTCAGCTTCGAGGCCCGTGCGGACACGGGCTTCAAAAATGAGAAGATCGCGGCCGGGACGCAGGTCCAGAGCCGGCCGGTCGCCGACGTACCCTTCATCTTTCGAACCTGCCATGATCTCATACTGCGGCCGGTGCGGCTGTCCGCGGCGACGTTGAGTGATGTCGCCGGACGCTCCGTGCTCAAGATCGGTCTTGCCTTTCTTGGCGGTGCGCCCGCGGAGCTTCAGGATCTCAGTCCTCTCCGGCTTTTCCTCAATTTCGGCTGGGACCGACACGTCGCCAGCGACCTCAGGCTGATGCTGTTGAGGCATGTCCGATCCTGTTCGGTTCTCTGCGAGGACGGCCGCACCATCTCGTTGGAGACGAACTGCATCCATCCCGTCGGATTCGAGCCGTCCGAGGCGGTGTTGCCGGTGCTCGACAGCGCCTTCGACGGATTCCGGCTTCTTCAGGAATACCTGATGATTCCGGACAAGTTCATGTTTGTCGACGTCGTCGGACTGCCGCCGGGACAGGTCCTCGGAGCGAGCTTCACTTTGATCTTCGAGTTCGAACACGCCGTCCCGACCAACATCCGGCTGAGCCCCGACCAAATCCAGGTGAACTGCACCCCTGTGATCAATCTCTTCGAAATCGATGCCGAGCCGATCACGATGCATCGTCGGCGCAGCGAATACCGGCTGCGCATACCCTCCAGCCGAGCGGTTCAGCGTCGACTGTACCAGGTTCTGGAGGTCGCAGGCTGGCAGCGGGGCAGCGCCCGCCGTGTCGCATACCTGCCGTTTGAGCAGTTTGCGATTCTCAACTCCGATCAGGCGGCCGGCTACTACCGGCTTCGCTTCCAGTCGGGCCTATCCGAGGGCGTCGAAGCCTATCTGTCCTTTGTCGATCGACACGACCGACCGATTCCTGCAGCAGCTGAGACGATCGTCGCCTCCGTTCTCGCCTGTGACGGATTCGGCCCGGAGGCGCTCGGCGTGAACATGATCGATCAGCCGACCACGGACTCTCCGACCTTTGCCAATTTCCGCAATCTGACGCCACCGACGGCTTTCGTGAACGCCCCGATCGGCCGGCACGGCCTTTGGTCGGTCGTGATGATGCTGGCCAGAAACTATCACTCGCTGATCGATCTGGAGGGGCTGCGGATCCTGCTCGCGCAACTCAATGTGCGTGCCGTCCACGATCGGGATGCCCAAAGCCGCCAGGAGCAGATGGGGCAGGCCCTGCTGCGTATCCAGACGCAGGGCATGGACACTCTCATCCGCGGGCTTCCTGTGCGGGGGCGGCGGATCCAGCTGGATGTTAACGAGATGCAACTGGGGGGCATCGGCTCAGCCATTCTCTTCGGGGACGTCTTCGATGCCTTCCTGCGCATGTTCGCGACGGTGAATTCCTGTCACCAGTTTGTCCTTCGCTGCGCCAATCGCAATGCGGTGTACCAATGGCCGACGCAAATCGGATCGACGCTGCCAATTTGACGGCGGCCCCGTTCTCCTTCGATTTCTTCCGGGCGGTGGCCGTGACGGAAGAAGTCGTGGGCGGGGGGGCCTTGATCGGCCAACTCGGTCCAGCGCAGGCGGAAGTGGTGCGCTTCCATACGCATAGCGGATTCGAATTCCCGGCCAGCGAGATCGTCTCCGCGGAGGTGCTGCCGGCGGCTGAAGGTGGTCCCGTTCCGGAGCGGCTGCATCTGACCATCACATTCTTCGGTCTGAACGGCACAGTGTCGCCGCTGCCCACCCACTACGCCGAAAGTCTTCTCTTCACGGTGAACGACAACACCCGTGATCTGTTCGATCTGTTCAATCACCGTCTGATCTCGCTGCTGTATCGGATCTGGCGCAAGTACCGATTCGAACTGAAATCCAGCGACTCGGACGTTTTTATCAGCTGTCTTCTGGCCCTGGCCGGTATACCGGCGGAACGCAGGGGCGATGCCGGGTGGCTGCAGGCGGACCGGGTGCTCGGTATCCTCCCGCACGCGATCCACTGGTGCCGGTCGCCGGCCAGCATGGCCGTGATCCTGCGGCACTGGTTCGAGGGCATTCCATTCAGAATCGTCGAGTTTGAGCGGCGGGAGGTCTCGATCGATCCATCGCAGCTTTGGGCGCTTGGGTCCGCCGCGCTGGATGGCGAGGCCGTTCTCGGCGACGTTGTGGAGGACATCGCCGGCAGCTTCCGGGTGGTCTGCGGGCCGCTCGATCGCGGCTTCCTGATGCGTCTTCTTCCCGATGGAGAAGACTACGGGGAACTGATCCACATCCTTCGGTTCCTGTCCCGCGACGCTGCGAGCGTCGTTCTGCAACTGACGCTCAAGTGGGAGGAACTCACCGGTATGACGCTGGGATCGGACGACGATCGGCTCTCCTTCTGCGGCTGGCTGGGCCGTCCTGACGTCGATGACGAGATCGAGTGGCCCTGCTTCGTATTGGAGGACCTGTGAGCGCCGCAATGGGCAAGAACGCGCCCTCTGACGACTGGATGGCGTCCGCCACGCCGGCTCCCGAAAGAGGGCTTTCCTGCGACGCCGTCGAGGAGGTCCTGCAACTCGGGACTTTGCTGGCGACCGAGCGGGATCCCGATCGCCTGCTCGATCTGATCCTCGAGGCCGCATGCCGGCTGACCCGTTCGGGTTGCGCTCGGATCTACGTGCTCGACGCCACGAAGACCTTCCTCGTGCTCCGGGCCTGTCATCCCGAGCCGGTTCAGACTCGCGGACCGGGGCCGTCCATTCCGCTCTATGCCGGCAGGACCCAGAACCTGGCCGAGCCGCGGGCCCACGCGGCGCTGACCGGCCGCACCGTCAGGCTCGCCGATATCCGTGAGCCGACCGGCTACGACTGCAGCCTCATGCTGGCGGACCAGAGGGAGGGGCCGGCCTTTACCGCCTTGCTGGTCGTGCCGCTCAGCGACCCGGGGCGATTGACGCTCGGCGTCCTGGAGCTCGGCGATCCGTGCTTGGCCGCGGTGGGCGATGTGTCATGGTCGTCTGACGCCGTGGAGCGGGTGACCCGGGCCTTCGCGTCTCTGGCCTCGGCGGCGCTCACGAACGCGGCTCTCTTGGTCGGCAACGGCGCACGCATCGAGGTGCTTGATCGCGAGAAGACCACTCTTCGACGCGATAACATCCGGCTCCGCTATCAGCTGGGCGCCGCCCCGGACGCCCGTTTCGAGACGATCATCGGCAAGAGCTTGGCGATGGAGCGGGTCTTCGTGCTGGTCGACCGGATCATCGACACCCATGTCCCTGTCCTGATCACCGGTGAGACGGGTACGGGCAAGGAACTCATCGCGCAGGCGATCCATCGCAACAGCCCCCGGCGCGACAAGGCGTTCATCGCCCAGAATTGCGCTGCGATGCCGGCCGAGCTGCTGGAGAGCGAGTTCTTCGGCTATCGACGGGGAGCGTTCACGGGCGCGGTCCAGGACAAGATCGGTCTTTTCGAGAAGGCGAATGGCGGCACGATCCTTCTGGATGAGATCGGAGACATGCCGCTCAATCTTCAGGCAAAGATCCTTCGTGTTCTCCAGGAGGGCGAGATCCGCCCGCTCGGCGATACCAAGAGCCGCACGGTCGATGTGCGCATCCTGGCAGCCACCCACCGGGACCTCCGCGCCCTGATTGAGGCCGGACAGTTTCGGGAGGACCTGTTCTACCGTCTCTCGGTGTTTCCCATCCGCCTGCCGGCTCTGCGGGAACGGCCGGAAGACCTCCCGCAGTTGGTCGACCATTTCCTGCGGAAGTTCGCGGCGCTGCACCAGCGGCCGATCGCGGGGCTCGACAAGGAGGTGCGGACGGCCCTGGACCGCTATCCGTTCCCCGGGAATGTCCGGGAGCTCGCCAACATCGTCGAGCGGGCGGTCCTGCTCTGCCCGCCAAATCAATCGATCATACCGCAATATCTGCCCTCCGAGGTGCTCGATGCCCGCCACGTCGAGCCGCGGGAAACGTCGCTTCCGGTCGTTGAAGATGATCAGGGTCTGCGTGGAATCATGAGGCGCTTCGAAGCAAACGTCATCGAGTCCTATCTGGAGCGCCACGCCTGGAACCAGACGCGCGCCGCGGATGCGCTGGATATCTCGCGGCGCAGCCTGATCAGCAAGATGGATCTCTACGGGTTGCGACGGACGCGACGCCCATGAATTTCAAAGCGGGGCGATGGAACCACGCTCTTCGCCGCCCTCAGCGTTCTCGATGGCACCGCGGTCGGCCGCAACATGCAGCGCCACCGGCATCAGGAGTTCATAGGGAGCACGTCGCGGCCTTTGGACGCGGGCGGCCGGAGAGGGATTGGGGCCGGCGGTTGGCCATGCGACGGATGATAAGGATCTATGCGATGGGCAACACCGATCCGCCCATGTCAGTCCAGTGAAGCCTGCGCAGATTCCTGCGCAACTGCGCAAGCTGTTTCGCAGCGGGAGCCGCAAACATTTGCTCCGGGACGAACGACCGTCCTCTACATTGCTCGGTCGGCCGTGGCTCTCGATCCGTCGGAGCATTCTCCAGGTTTGGCACGATTCTTGATTGCCGGAGGCAGGCGTCCCCTCTCAAGACCTCGGATGACGTCCTCCTCCGAGACGGAGATCCGAGAATGCCGACCTGTCTGACCGCCATCGGTGTGAAGCAAGGATTGATTTCCAAGGGAACTGGCGCAGGCGTCCGGCAGTGCAGGCGCCGATGGGCTGCAGTCCGATACACGTGGACGCACTGATCGGATCTTGTCCCTTGCCGTCGGCCCGGTACCGAGATCCGGCTCGACGGCCGATCGTCGAGGCAGAGTCGTGACGGTTCCCCCACCCCCGTCCGAATCGGCCTCGATCGATCCCGCGCCCTGGCCGCGCCAAATGGCGGGCCGGGCGCGGGGCGTCTTTCGACCTGCGGGGCCGGCAGAACGTTCATGGTCTTCAGTCGCCACTGCCCGCACGCCTTTGACGGACGCGGGCTGCCTCGCTGCGGGAGTGCCCTATGTCCGCCATCCATTTGAAATCCCTGATCAGCAAGCTTGATGCAGATTGCCGCCGGGCGTTGGAAGCAGCGGCCGGTCTCACGCTCTCAAGCAGCCACTTCAATGTCGAAATCGAGCACTGGCTGCTCAAGTTGATCGAAGATTCCCAGACCGGTCTTGCGACTTGGCTCAGGCGCTATGCAATCGATCCCGATCGGGTCGCTGGCGACTTGACGCGATCTCTCGAGCGTCTGAAAACCGGTAACATGCATCCCCCCGCGCTGTCGGCGTCAGTCGTGAACTGGGGGCGGGAAGCTTGGCTGCTGGCGACGCTCGACTACGGCGAGCAGCATATCCGGTCTGGCCATCTTCTTGCGGCATTGATCTCCAACGACATCCTGGCCCAGCAGGCCCGCGGCGCCTCGTCGCGGCTTGGCCGAGTCCCGGTCGATACGCTGCGTCAGGACCTTTCACGCGACTATGATCCGGCGGCGGCATCGACATCCGAGGATGCTGTCGAAGCACCGCATCCTGCGGCCGGCGCAACGCCCGCCCTTGATCGCTATACGGTGGACCTGACGGATCGTGCTCGCCGCGGTCTGGTCGATCAAGTGCTTGGCCGCGACGCTGAAATCCGCCAGGTCGTCGACATCCTGACCCGTCGGCGGCAAAACAATCCTATTTTGACAGGCGAGGCGGGGGTCGGCAAAACCGCCGTCGTCGAGGGCTTTGCGTTACGCATCGCGGCCGGCGATGTCCCGGACCCGCTCAAGCCAGTCAGCCTTCGGCTGCTCGATCTCGGTCTCCTGCAGGCTGGTGCCGGGATCAAGGGCGAGTTCGAGAACCGTCTCAAATCTGTGATCTCAGAGGTCCAGGCCAGTCCGCGACCAGTCATCTTGTTCATCGACGAGGCCCACTCCATGATTGGCGCCGGCGGCGAAGCCGGCCATGGGGATGCGGCCAATTTACTGAAGCCGGCGCTGGCCCGGGGCGAGTTGCGCACGATCGCGGCAACCACCTGGGCGGAGTATAAGAAGTATTTCGAGAAGGACGCCGCGCTGACCCGTCGCTTTCAGGTCGTCAAGATCGATGAACCTGACGAGGCTTCGGCAATCGACATGATGCGGGGTTTGGTCTTCATGCTCGAGCGCCACCACGGCGTCCGCATCCTCGATGAGGCCGCGATCGAGAGTGTACGTCTGTCGAAGCGCTACATTGCCGGGCGCCAGCTTCCAGACAAGTCGGTCAGTCTCTTGGATACCGCATGTGCCCGGGTTGCAATGGCGCAGACGACCACCCCGGCCGCGATCGAGGATCTTGCCCGTCAAGTCGCGACGTTGGAGCTTCGAATTGGCGCCCTGCGTCGTGAGCAGGCTACGGGAACCGACTGCGCAGAGGCGCTCGCGGCGATCGAAGCGGCCCGTGCCGAAGCTGAGGAGCGGCGGCAGGCGCTGACGGAGCGCTGGCAAGTCGAGCGCGGCCTGGTCGATCGCATTCGTGCCGAGCGCAAGCGCCTTGAGGGCTTCAAGGAGGGTGGCACAGAGGCCAGCCCGGCGGACGCAAGTGCTTCTGATATGCGACAGGCCTACGCGGCGCTGCGCTCGGAGTTGGCTGCACTCCAAGGCGAAGCGCCGTTGATGCCCGCCGAGGTCGATGCTCAAGCGGTCGCGGCGGTAGTGGCAAATTGGACCGGTATACCTGTCGGCCGGATGGTGGCCGATGAGATCCGCAGCGTATTGGCGCTCCGGGATCGAATGGAGGAGCGTATTATCGGCCAGGGCCAGGCGGTCGAGGCCGTCGCCCGGGCAATCCGCACGTCGCGGGCGAAGCTGACCGATCCAAGAAAGCCGATTGGCGTCTTTCTCTTTGTTGGTACCTCCGGTGTCGGCAAGACCGAAACGGCACTCGCTTTGGCGGATCTGCTCTACGGTGGCGAGCAGAACCTGACGGTGATCAACATGTCCGAGTTCAAGGAGGAGCACAAGGTTTCGCTCCTGCTCGGGTCTCCGCCGGGTTACGTCGGCTATGGCGAGGGCGGCGTGCTGACCGAGGCGGTGCGGCGACGGCCATACTCCGTGGTGTTGCTGGATGAACTCGAGAAGGCGCATCCCGGCGTGCAAGACATCTTCTATCAGGTCTTTGACAAGGGGATGCTGCGTGACGGAGAGGGACGCGACATCGATTTCCGCAATACCGTCATTATCCTGACGTCCAATGCCGGGACCGAGCTGATCGAGCGGCGCTGCGCCGACCCCGACGCCATGCCTGATGCAGCCGAATTGGTGCGGGCTTTGCGTCCGGAACTCCTCCGAACCTTCAAGCCGGCCTTCCTCGGTCGGGTCTCAGTTGTACCCTTCTTTCCGCTTGATGATGGGGTGATGCGCCGCATCGTCCGGCTGCAGCTCGACCGTGTAGGGCGCCGCGTAGCGGAGGCCTATGGTGCCACGTTCAGCTATGGCGACGATCTGGTCGAAGGATTGCGGATGCGCGCAACCGAGCGCGAAAGCGGCGCCAGGGCGATCGAACATATCCTGTCCCGGACCCTCCTGCCCGAGCTGGCAGGGCGCATCCTCTCTCGAATGGCCGAGGGAGCGCCTGTGAAAACCCTGGCGGTGTCGATGACGGCGGACGGATTATTCGACTATCAGATCTCATGATTTCGCGACGAGGAGCAGCGTATTCATTGGAGAGCGGTTTCGGCAAAGGAGGATGACGCCAGTGTCGGGCAAGAGATTCTTGAGCACGTCGTTCTCGTTGATGCAGGTATCCTCGAGCGAGACAGCGCCGAAGCTCGGTTCTAGACGTTCGGTTCGTTTTTTTTTGGAGTAGATTGAGCGAGAATCACTCGGGCTATTTTGTCCAGGTCTTGCGGGTCAATTCCTGTGTTGTGAGGGCTTTGAGCCGAAGCCCGGGGTTTAGGCAGCGACGAAGTCTTGAGGTGCTGCCAAGGACGCCACCGCTCGCTCCTCGGCACACGCGTCAGCATGCGCAGCGAAAGGCCTCCCAACGCATAGGCGAAACACAGCCGTAGCAGGTCTTGCGCCGACCTGATCCAGTACCGTTGAATCAGCACCTTCGCTGCCCGATCGCAGGCGCCCAGCCTCTTGGCCGCCCCCCACCGATCGACCAGTTCATCCCAATTCGGAAACCCAAGAAAAGCCCTCACGCACAACCAGATCTGGGAGGTGATTTGGTGACGTCGCTGTGGGAGAGGTCCACTCCGGTGCGGCGGAGATCGTCGGCTCTTTGTGGGTCCTCGGCTTCACCCAGTTCGGCGGTGGTCGAAGGGCCACGCCTGCTCACGGATCGAGGTGAGGTCGACCACCTGCATTGCATTTTCTAACAAATCTGTGTGACCGATTTAAATAAATAAACGGAATAGGTTCTGAATTAAACGATAATGGTTGGAACGATTTTTGATTTATATTGAAAATTTCGATTGCTTCTTTATTTTGTCCACCAGCGGAGATGTGCGGGTTTGCCCTTACCTTCGGCGTCTGCACGGATTGTACCTGGGCGCTGCATCTGCGGGAGAACGATTATACGCGACACACATCTCCTGATGGCCTTGCACTTCGGCCAAGAGACCAACTGGGACGTGCCGGCCGGACGGACGTGCTGCGATGCCGCTCAGGGTTTGCTTGCGGGTGTCGTCGTCCACGTTGGCGACCGCCATGACACGCTCGACGGCCTTCGGGTCATCGAGGGCGGCCAAGGGCCCGATACGATCTCCGGCACCAACGACGATGATGAGATCTACGGCGGCGGTGGGGACGACCGGCTCGATGGCGGTGATGGCGTCGACATACTGCGAGGCGGGACGGGTGCGGATGTGCTGATCGGCGGCTTGGGGTCGGACGTCGCCAACTACGAGGACTCCTCGGCCGGGGTTCGGGTGGATCTGCGGTCGGGGATGGGGACAGGGGGCGACGCCACGGGCGATACGCTGTCGGGAATCGAGAACCTGTGCGGATCAAGCTGGACCGACGAACTGGTCGGCGACGAGGGACGCAATATCCTCAGCGGCGGGTCCGGTGACGACGCTTTGGTGGGAAATGGCGGCGACGACGTGCTGGGCGGTGAGGATGGCGGCGACTATCTCGATGGAGGCGAAGGCAATGACCATCTGATCGGCGGCGCAGGCAGTGACCTGCTTGATGGCGGCGACGGCAACGACACGGTCTCCTATGCCGACTGCGTCGAAGGCGTGGCCGTCGATCTCTTGTCCGGCCGCGGCTTCGGCAGCGATGCCGACGGCGACGCTTATATCAGCATAGAGAATGTCGAGGGGTCGGCCTGGGACGACGAGTTGGTCGGTGATGCCGGGGCGAACGGGCTGCGGGGCGGTGTCGGCGACGACGTGCTCGAGGGTGCGGCCGGCGCTGACTGGCTCGATGGCGGTGATGGCATGGACACGGCGTCCTATGCCGGGTCGGAGGTCGGGGTGACCGTCGATTTGGCGGCTGGCCACGGCTCTGGCGGCGATGCGGAGGGGGACACCTATGTCGGCATCGAGGGGGTCGAGGGGTCGAATCTGAGCGACATATTGGCCGGCGACGACGGCGCCAACCGGCTCACTGGTAACGGGGGGCGGGATATTCTCCGCGGCGAAGACGGCAACGATGTGCTCGAGGGAGGCGATGACGAGGACCAGCTCCGTGGCGGAGATGGTGGCGATCTGCTCCAGGGAGGGGCCGGAGCCGATAGTCTCGACGGCGGCGTGGGGGCCGACTCCATCGAGGGAGGCCAGGGGTCGGACATAGCCTCCTATGCCAGCAGCTCCGCAGGGGTGAGGGTCGATCTCGCGACCGGTCGCGGGACCGGCGGCGACGCCGAGGGCGACACGCTGAAGGAAATCGAGAATGTCGAGGGCTCGGCTTGGGATGACCTGCTGATCGGCGAGCATGGTGTCAATCGGCTCGACGGTGGTGATGGTGACGACACATTGCGAGGCGGGGCGGGATCGGATGTGCTGATCGGCGGGTCGGGGTTGGACGTCGCCAGCTACCAGGACTCGTCTGCCGGAGTGAAGGTGGACCTGGGCTACGGGACGGGATGGGCCGGCGACGCCACGGGCGACACGCTATCGGGAATCGAGAACCTGTGCGGATCAAGCTGGAACGACGAACTGGTCGGCGACAACGGCGCGAACCGGCTTTGTGGTCAGGGCGGCAACGATGCTCTCAATGGCAATGACGGCGCGGACGTTCTCCGTGGCGATGACGGCGATGACCGGCTTTTTGGTGAAAGTGGTGACGACGTGCTCGACGGCGGTGCCGGCGGCGATGTCCTGGACGGCGCCGAGGGCGTGGACACGGTGTCCTACGCCGACAGCATCGAAGGGGTGACGATTGATCTCACGAGCGGCTATGGCTTTGGCGGTGACGCCGAGGGCGATGCCTATATTGGCATCGAGAATGTCGAGGGATCGACCTGGGACGACGAGTTGGTCGGTGACGCCGGAGCGAACAGGCTGCGGGGTGGCGTCGGCGACGACGTGCTCGAGGGGGCGGCCGGCGCTGACTGGCTCGATGGCGGCGATGGCGTAGACACGGCGTGCTATGGCGGATCAGAGGCTGGGGTGACCGTCGATTTGGCGGCTGGCCGCGGCTTTGGCGGCGATGCGGAGGGGGACGCCTATGTCGGCATTGAGGAAGTCGAGGGGTCGAATCTGAGCGACATGTTGGCCGGCGACGACGGCGCCAACCGGCTCTCTGGCGGCGGAGGGCGGGATGTTCTCCGTGGCGAGGGCGGCAACGATGTGCTCGAGGGTGGTGACGGCGAGGACCAGCTCCGTGGCGGAGATGGTGGCGACCTGCTTCGGGGAGGCGCTGGAGCCGATAATCTCGACGGTGGTGTGGGGGCCGACGTCATCGAGGGAGGCCAGGGGACGGACACGGTCTCCTACGCCAGCAGCGCCGCGGGGGTGACGGTCGATATCGCGAGCGGTCGCGGCTCCGGCGGCGATGCCGAAGGCGACGCGCTGGAGGAGGTCGAGAATGTCGAGGGCTCGGACTGGGATGACCTGCTGATCGGCAACGGTGTCGACCGGCACCGCGACGGTGCGAACCGGCTCGACGGGGGCGATGGCGACGACCAACTGCGGGGAGGGGCAGGAGCGGACCACCTGATCGGCGGGTCGGGGTCGGACTTTGCCAACTACCAGGGTTCGTCGGCCGGTGTGAAGGTGGACCTGAGTTTGGGGATGGCGGCGGGCGGCGACGCCGAAGGCGACGTGCTGGTGGAGATCGAGAACCTGTATGGGTCGAGCCATGACGACACGCTGGTCGGGGACGACGGGCGCAACATCATCGGCGGCGAACTCGGCAGCGATATCCTCGTGGGACACAGCGGCGATGACGTACTGTCCGGCGAGGATGGCAATGACAGCCTTGATGGCGGCGACGGCGACGACAGGCTGGTCGGGGCCGTTGGGGTCGATACCATCTATGGCGGGACTGGCGACGACTCGGTGGATGCCGGGAGCGACAGGGATCGGGTTGATGGCGGGGCCGGGGACGACGAGCTCTATGGCGGGGCCGGGGACGATAAGCTCGAGGGCGGCGAGGACAACGACATCCTCGAGGGGGCGGCCGGGGCGGATGAGTTGATCGGCGGCACGGGGATCGACACGGCGAGCTATGCCAGTTCCAGCGCCGGGGTGGTGGTCGACCTGGCGACCGGCGCTGCCTCGGGCGGCGACGCCGCGGGCGACAGCCTCACCGGGATCGAGCAGCTGATAGGCTCGGCCTGGAACGACCGGCTGGCCGGGGATGCCGGGGTGAATGGGCTGTGGGGCGGCGCCGGCGACGACGTGCTGACGGGGGGCGGCGGGGCCGACAGCCTGAAGGGCGGGGCCGGAGCGGACCGTTTCGTCTACACCGCGGTCGGCGACAGCACGGCGGCGGTCCGGGATACGATCCGCGACTTCACCTCCGGGGACCGGATCGACCTGTCGGCGATCGATGCCGACGGAAATGTCGGCAACGGCGATCAGGCTTTCACATTCGTCGGTGATGCGAACTTCACCGGCACCGCCGGGGAGGTGCGGGTGGTGACGAAGGGGGCGACCCAATACGTGCTGGCCGACACCGACGGCGACAGGAGCGAGGATCTGGCCATCGCCGTCGACGCCGACCACGCCCTCACCGCCGCCGACTTTGTGCTCTGAGAGCTGTCTGTTGGCAAAGGCTCTCTCCTCAGCCCGAGCTGCCTCGCGCCGGTTCTCGCGCGGAGGATCTCTGCCGCGTGATCTGCCTGTATGGGGATGTGAGGATTTGAATTGGTATTAGAATCCAAGAATCTGGCGAGCCTCCTGCATAGAAGCGCCTCCAGAAGCGCTGGCAACGGCTGGACCATGCTCGGTGACGGAGATGACGTCTTCGAGGGCGACGACGCCACGGACTGGGTCAGGGGTGGAGCCGGCGACGACACTTCTTCTGGTGGCGGCGGTGGCGATACGTTGCTGGGTGAGGCTGGCGATGATGATCTCCTGGGCGGTGCCGGCAACGACGTGCTTGCGGGCGGAGACGGTGCCGATTGGCTCTATGGTGATGCCGGCGACGACAAGCTCCTCGGTGGCCACGGCGGGGATGTCCTGATCGGAGGCGACGGTGACGACACCGTCTGCTATGCCACCAGCACTGGCGGCGTGATCGTCGATCTCCGGACCAACCGCGGTGGCAATGGTGATGCCGAGGGCGATCACTATAGCCAGATCGAGAATGTCGAGGGTTCGGATTGGGACGACACGCTCTTTGGCAACGATGTCGCCAATCGGCTCTTGGGGCAGGGTGGCGACGACTTTCTCAATGGCGGTGGCGGCGACGACCTGCTCAACGGCGATGTTGGCGATGATGTGCTGTATGGCGAGAATGGCCGCGATATCCTCAATGGCTGTGATGGTGATGATTTCCTGAGCGGCGCGGCCGGGGCCGACCAACTTGATGGTGGCACCGGCACCGATACTGTCGATGGTGGTGCCGACAACGACTGGCTCAAAGGCGGTCTAGGCGACGATATGTTGCAGGGAGGCAGTGACGACGATCTTGTTGAAGGCGGAGACGGCAATGATCGTCTCGAAGGTGGGGATGGCGTTGATCAACTGAGTGGCGGGGAAGGCCAAGACGATCTCCATGGCGGAACGGGTGCCGATCGGCTCTACGGTGATGACGGCAATGATCGTCTCGAAGGTGGAGACGACGTTGATCTACTGAGCGGCGGGGAAGGCCAAGACGATCTCCATGGCGGAATAGGTGCCGATCAGCTGTATGGTGATGACGGCGACGATCGTCTCGAGGGGGGCGGCGGCCAGGACCAATTGTACGGTGGGAGCGGCGCGGACACCTTCGTCTACAGTGCAGTGAGCGACAGTGCGCCGAATAAGGCGACGCGGGACCATATCTTAAATTTCAGCCAAGCGGAGGGAGACCAGATCGACCTGTCGGCGATCGATGCGGATATTACAAGTGATGGCGATCAGGCCTTCCATTTCATTGGTGACAGTCGCTTCAGCGGTAGAGCTGGGGAGTTGCACTACGAAAGGTGGGCCGATGGGAACTACAAATATTCGCTTGTGAGCGGCGACGTGGACGGCGACGGAGCAGCCGATTTCGAGATCCGGCTCGATGGCTGGGTCGACCTGACAAAAGGCGACTTCAATCTTTGAGAACCAGCTTCGAAGCGGTGCGACGCACCGGAGAAGCAAACATGACCTAGTGGCGTAGAGAGAGGCTCTGGCGGACGGCCTCCGGACAGTCGATTCCGCCGACCGCTTCTGGCGTGACCGCGAAGCGCAGCCGATGCAGAGATCCGACGATCGCTCCGCCTCGGGGCCTGCGAGGGCTGCGGCGGCATCCCAATCCCAGCAGCAGCGGAGATACGATGAGGCAGAGCCATGGCCGGAATGACACTATCGATGTGCTGCGCGGCCTCGCCATAACCATGGTCCTGCTGCTCCACTTCAGCCTGACCTACCAGTTGCAGGACGGACCGCTGGGATACCTCTTCGGAGTGGATGCGGTCGCGGCCGTGGTGATCTGGGGCAATTTCGGGGTGACGATGTTCTTCGTCGTCTCTGGCTACCTGATCACCCGCCACACGCTCCAGCGTTACGGCAGCCTTGAGCGCGTCGACCTCCGCGCCTTCTACATCTTCCGGATCGCGCGGATCCAGCCCTGCCTGCTGCTGGCGCTGGCGGTCATCGTGGCCTTCGGCCTGTCCGGGATCCCGATCTTCGCCGGCAAGGGCGGTCCGGCCGAGCTGCTGGCCGGCACGGGCACCGTGCTGACCTTCACCCACAACCTGCTGATGGCGCGGTGGGGCTATTTCAACTACTGCCTGAACGTCTACTGGTCCCTGTCGGTCGAGGAGACCTTCTACCTCCTGTTCCCGCTCGCCTGTCGGCTCCTGCGGCGGAGCTGGCGGGTGGTCGCCCTCTGTCTCGCGCTGATTGTGGCCGCGCCGCTGTATCGGGCCGCGCATGCCGATGACGACATCCTTTACCTCTACGGGAACCTGGCCTGCTTCGACGCCATCGCCACCGGCTGCCTGACCGCCCTCGCGACGCATCGCCGGCAGCCGTCCGGGCCTACCGCCACGGCGCTTCGGGCCGTCTGCTCCCTCACCCTCTGCGCCGTCTGGCTGCGCGGCTTCGGCGAGGATGTGGTGGCGAGCTTCACGCTGATCGCCCTGGCGACAGGCGGCATCATCGCCGGCAGCCTGGTCGACGGCCCGGCCCGGTGGATCGGTTCGGTGCCGGGCCGGGCGATCCGCTGGCTCGGCCGCCACAGCTACGAGCTCTACCTGCTCCACATCATCATCCTCGCCGGGATGCGCTCGTTGGTTGGGCATGAGGCGTTGATTGATGCGCTGCAACTGCCCTGGCTGGCGCTCTACCTGACGCTGTCCGCCCTGGTGGCCGGGGGCGTCCAGCGCTTCATCGGCGATCCGGTCAATGCGAGGCTGCGGGCGCTGTTCGCGCGCCGCCGCGAGCCTGCCGTCGCGCCATCGTGATCGGGGACTCTTGGACTGGTACGCCGTCGCGCCTACCACATTCGAATTGACCTTCAGGAACGGCTTCCAGATCTTAGCGTCGGCGGGCCGATTTGCTCGACGGCGGGGCACGGCGCGATCGGCCAGAGGACGTGCACAGACGGGAAGGCCGGGATCGGCATCAACCCACAAGGCATCGATCCCCCGACGCGCCAACGGCCGGCGTATCGTCGACAAGGGGCGATGACGGCGACTACTGCCATATGCGGTGGGTAAATCCTTGTTTTTCCGCCGAGGCGATGAGCCTGTTGCCATGTCCGGCGGGTTGGACCGATAGTTGGCGGCAGCATCCCGAGAGCATTCCCATTGGCATGATGCCGGCGCAGTCACGCGGGTAGACATGCCGTGGTACGAGCATGACAGGACTGGGGGTACCATGGCACGCCTCGAGCGGCGACCTGTCTTCATCGGCCTGGGCTGGCTGGCTGCTGTCTGTTTGCTTGCCTCTTTGTCCTCCGTTGGCGCTCATGCCGAACAGACCGGCGGCATTCCGGACGCCCCTAGCCCAACAATGATGATCGACGGCCGCCACCTGCCTCGTCCTTCGCCGGCGTTCGGCGGCGTGATCGGTCTCGACGCCGCGCACTCGACGCCCTCCTGGCCTCCGAACGTCGCTCCACCGCAAGGTGCGCCCAACGTATTGTTGATCATCACCGATGACGTCGGCTACGGCGTGCCGAGCACCTTCGGCGGGGTCATCCCGACACCGGCCTTGGACCGGATCGCGAAGGCGGGCCTGCGCTACACCACCTTCCACTCCACCGCACTCTGCTCGCCGACGCGCGCGGCGCTGATCACGGGCCGCAATCATCATTCCGTGGGCTTCGGAGTCGTGGCCGAGTTGTCGACCGGCTATCCCGGTTACGATTCCACGATTGGCCTTGAGAACGCTACGATCGGTGAGATCCTGAAGCAGAACGGCTATACGACTTCGTGGTTCGGAAAGGACCACAATACGCCGGGTTGGCAATACACCCTGGCAGGCCCTTTCGACCAATGGCCGACCGGGATGGGCTTTGAATACTTCTATGGCTTCCTTGGCGGGGAGACCGACCAATGGACCCCGTATCTTTTCCGCAACACCACGCAGATCTTCCCGTGGATCGGGAAGCCCGGCTACAACCTCACTGGTGATCTGGCGGACGAGGCCATCACCTATCTGCGCCAGCTGAACGCAGCGGCCCCCGACAAACCGTTCTTCCTGTACTATGCCCCGGGCGGTCCCCATGCGCCGCATCAACCGCCGCCGGAGTGGATCGACAAGTTCAAAGGCCGCTTCGACCTGGGCTGGAATGCGCTGCGCGAGCAGATCTTCGCGAACCAGAGGCAGCTCGGTGTCATACCAGCGAACGCGAGGCTGACGCCTTGGCCGGACGAGCTGCCGAGATGGGAAACCCTCGCTGCGGAGGAGAAGCGACTCTTCGCGCGGCAGGCCGAGGTCTTCGCGGCCTATGCCTCTTACACCGATCACGAGATCGGACGCGTCGTCCAGGCAATCGACGATCTCGGCAGGCTCGACAACACGCTCGTCATCTACATCAGCGGCGACAACGGTGCGAGCGCCGAAGGCTCGCCGATCGGCACGTCCAACATCCTGGCGTCGTACCAGGGCGTGCAGGTTCCCGTCTCCGAGCAGATGCGACTATACGACGTCTGGGGCTCCCCTCAGACCTACCCGCACATGGCGGCTGCGTGGTCCTGGGCGTTCGACACGCCGTTCAAATGGACCAAACAGATGGCATCGCATTTCGGCGGGACCCGGCAAGGGCTCGCCATTGCCTGGCCGAACCACATCAAGGACGCCGGCGGGATCCGCAACCAGTTCCACCATGTGATCGACATCGTTCCGACGATCCTCGAAGCTGCGGGGATCGTGTCGCCGACCATGGTCAACGGGACCGCGCAGACGCCGATCGAAGGCGTGAGCATGGCCTACACATGGCCCATGGAGAATGCCGGCGTGCCGTCCCGCCGCCGGACGCAGTACTTCGAGATGCTCGGCCACAGGGCGATCTATCACGATGGCTGGATCGCGGCCACGACCCCACCCGCGCCGCCCTGGGCGATGGGTTTGGCCCGCATGCCCGACGTGGTCGATGGCTACAGATGGGAGCTCTACAACGTCGCCGAAGATTATTCGGCGGATACCGATCTTGCCGATCGGATGCCAGACAGGCTGCGCCGGATGCAGGAGCAGTTCCTGGTCGAGGCGTCGAGGCATGATGTCTTCCCGCTGGACAATTCAGTGGCCCAGCGCCTCCTCGCACCGAGGCCGAGCGGTGCCGGCGGGCGAGCGATCTTCACCTATGCGGGGGAGATCTCCGGCATCGATCCCGGAAGCGCCCCGAACCTTCTGAACAGATCCTATGTCATCACGGCGCAGGTTGAGGTTCCTCCCGATGGCGGCAACGGGATGATCGTCACGCAAGGCGGCCGGTTCGGCGGGTATGGGCTTTATCTGCGTCACGGCCGGCCGGTGTTCCTCTACAACTTCCTCAACCTGGAGCGATTCCGCTGGGAAGGTCCGGAGGCGCTCGGGCCCGGCGGGCATACCGTCGTATTCGACTTCACCTACGACGCTCCGGGATTCGGGAAGGGCGGCAGCGGGGTTCTGAAGGTGGATGGCCAGACCGTCGCCAGCAGCAGAATCCCGCGCACCATCCCGTTTCTCATGCCGTTGGGCGAGACCTTCGATATCGGCGCGGACACCCGCACGCCGGTGGCAGATGAGGACTACCAGCCGCCGTTCCGATTCAGCGGCAGGCTCGTCGAGCTGACCTTCGGTCTCCGGCCAATGGAACGATAGGCGGGACTGCAGGAGGCCGGTCCAAGTCGGGGACGTTGACGTCTCGATCTGCGGTACGGCGCCGCCATGGTGACCCGTGCGATATCCGCGGTCGAACAGCCCAGCCGGCTCGAGGAGGGCCGCTTGGTTATGCAATAATGATACTGACCTCGCCCCGATCCAGATCGTAGCGCGCGCCGACGATCTTGAGACGGCCGGCCGCGAGAGGCTCCTGGAGCAGCGGGCGATCGTCCTTCAGGCGGGAGACGACCCGGCGGATGTTCTCCCTGACCGCGTTGTCGACCAGGTCGCCGGGCATGGTCGCGGCCTTCAGGACCGCCGGCACGATCGGCTCGACCACGGCCGTGATCGCACCAGGGAACTCCTCCCCGGTCTCCACCAGCGAGACCGCCGCCTCTACGGCGCCGCAGCGCTCATGGCCCAGGACCATGATCAGCGGCACACCCAGACGGCTGACGGCGTATTCGATCGATCCGAGAGCGATGGGATCGAGGGTGTTCCCGGCATTGCGCACGATGAACAGCTCCCCCAGGCCCTGATTGAACACGACCTCCGGCGGATAGCGGCTGTCCGAGCAGGCGATGATTGCAGCGATGGGATGCTGCGACTGTGCAATCTCACGCCTCCGTACGGAGTCGGTCAAGCCGTCGTAAGGCTTCCCCTCCATGAACGTCCTGTTGCCTTGCCGCAGCAGTCCCAGCGCGTCGTCGGCGGACAAGCCGGACGGCGGGGCCGCCTGTGCCGGGCGCGCCGAGGCGCCGAGCGCGGCGAGGCCGGCGACGGCCGAGACGCAACACAGAAGGCCCCGGCGGTTGAGTACATTCGGATAGGCGCCCTCAGCATCGCAGTCGTGGCACATGGCTGTCTCCCTGTCGATCCAGGTTCTCGCATCGGCCCGGGCGTCGCCAGGCCCTCTCGGTTCGCTAAGGGCAGCGGAAGCCGGTGAGGCTCTGGAGATTGAAGACATCGGCACCCGAATCCAGGGTCACGCTGTACTCGGCTTTGAGATCTCCCAACGCGACTGTGATCTCCGCGATGCCGGCACCGTCGCGACCGCTCCGGCCGAGCAGGCGGAACAGCGCCCAGGGGCCTGCAATCGTCTGGCTCACAGATTTTCCATTGAGATCCGTCAGGATCAGTGTCGCTCCGCCGGCCTGGCCGGTCGGCGGCCATTCGAGATGCCACTTCGGCGGTGGCTCATGCTGGTAAACTAGGCGTTGATCGCCGACCTGGAGGGTCGAGCGGAGGGCTCGAGGGTCGAGATAGGTGGGTGAGATGGTGAAGCCGAACCCCAGCTTGTCGCCATTGAAAAAGGCAGACCGTACCCGGGCACCCTGCGCGAACACATCGGCCATTCTGGAGGCGGCGCGGGTATCGCCCTCCGACTGCTGCAACTGCTGCTCAAAGCGCTCGAGCGTGCCGCCAGGGCCGAAGAACGCAACGAAGTCATTGAGTGCGATATCTTGCTGCCCATTGGGATCAACCGGAAAGCGGCCTGCGATCCGGGTCTTGCAGAGCGCGTCGCCGGAATCGCGCCAGGAACCATCGATCTGTCGACGCTTGAGGCCATTCAGGAGCGCGCTGACATTGGCCGCGACCTGCGTCAGCACTCGGTCGACCGGGGTAGGAAATCCGGGCGCCTGACTGCGGAGATTGACGAGGGCGCTGTTGGAGGTGCCGCCCAGTTGGTCACTGGATGTCGAATCCAGCGATGATTCCATCGTCTGCAGCAGGCCGACGGCGCCGCCGACAAGGGCCTTGGCCTGATCCGTCGTGGCTTGCTGATGGTCGCCGCGACCGCTCATCGCGATCAATGCGGTGAAGCGGGATCGGATCCGCTCCCCCGGCCAGACGGAGAATGCCGAGGACCAGTCCTGGTCTGCGGACGGCGTCTGGATGGCCTTGGCCGCAGCCTCCGCCGCTCCTGCGGCTGTGGTGGGCGCCTCGGCGGCGGGCGGAGGCGGGGGAGCTGCCAGATCGGTGTTCTGGGCGATGGCGCCCACGAGCTTGTCGAGCGGCGAATCGACGCCGGACAGGGTGCCGAGGACCTGGAGGCCCGAGCCGGCATCGCGGAAGGGGCGAAGCTCGACCCGCTGGGTCAATGTCATCCAGGAGGCGACATAGTCCTCCGCATAGAGGGTCGCGACCTGATCGAGGAGCATCTTCTGGTCGGTGGCGCGCCGCGCGGGATCCCCGAGGATCCACTGATCCTGCTGGATGATCGAGAATTCGCGCGGCAGGCGCCGCAGCACATAGGCTTCGAAACCGGCCCGCGTGTAGAGACCTGGAATATCGAGGCTGAGATTCGGCGAACCGGTCAAGGTCAGAGCGGCTGGGCCCTGAGGGGCCAGTGCCGCGTCGAGATGAAAGGCGGGCAGGCCGCTGTCCCCTGTGGCGGCACGCTTCATCTCATTGTAGATCGTGCGGGCGGGCGGGAACTGCAGCAACAGATTCCGTGCCTGGGTCACGAGTTGCGAATCCTCGCCTTGTGCGACCGGGAGATACGGCAGGAGAGCTTGAAGATGCGCGCTCAGCCGGGGCGCGAGCTTCGGGTCGACCTGTGGGTCCTGCCGCCAGGCGACGTCGAACCACTGTGCCACACGATTGGCGTCATAGTGCTTCGCGTCGCCGAGCATCAGATAGATGGGCAGCGCCCGGAAGACACCATTCGTGTCATTGGCTGCGATCTGGCGTTGAAGTGTGTCCTGCAGCTCCCTGCGGAGCTCGGGGAGCAGGGCCGCGCGGAGGACACGGCCATAGAGCGCGTCGGTATGGGGGATGATCTGCCTTTCGATGGACAGGCCGGCTCCGCGCATCAGGGATCCGAACCACCACCCAGAGTAGGGGCGCCCCAGATCGTGGGTCTGATCGAGGAGCGGCAGGATGGCCTGGGGGCCAACATTCGGCACTGAGCGCTGCCAATTGGTCTCGAGCGCCTGAGCCTGGCGCTCGGTATCCGAAAGTTGGGTCTGCCATGCGGCAAAGTCCGCGGCCCAGACCAGTGTCATGGCCGCGATGGCGGCGGCTGCGCCGGTATAGGCCAGGAGGTGGAGCCGGCGCCGCCGTCGCTCCAGGCGGGGATCGAAGCTCGCCAGTCCCTGCTCGGCGAAGACGAAGTCCTCGAAGACGCCCCGCACAAAAAAAGCCTGCTCTCCGATCGCCGCCGGAATCTGGCGCCGGGCCGCGATCCCGACCTGCGCCGCGGCCTCGTGAACGACGGAGTCGAGGGCTTGCTCACCCGGGCGGGCACTTGTCAGGAAGATGCCGCGCAGCTGCGGCTTGACCTCGTAGCGGCTGGACCAGAACACCTCAAGGACCGTTTCGGCGATGCGCGGCAAGAACGCCGCCAGTTGCTCGGGAAAGGCGAAGATCCTGTGCAGTCTGCCGATGTCCGTTTCCTGTCCGAGCCATGCCGTACGCTGGGCCAGCGTCCGATCCTGCAGGCTGTCGAGACCGTCCGCGATGATCTGCCCGGACTGGGCGTTGCGGAACTCGAAGCCGGTCGGCACGGCGATGCCCCAGCTCTGCGACTGTCGGTCCTGCGGCAGCAGCTCCATGCTTTCCGTGAAACCGCTGACGACGTCGCACTTGGTCACGACAAGATAGACCGGAAGCTGCATGCCGAGAGTGCGCAACAGCTCTTGGAGCTTGCGCCGCAGGAGCAGGGTCTGCGCTTCGGATTGCTGCGAACCGGCGCCCAGGAGATCCACCGCGCTGAGCGTCAAGATGACCCCGTTCAGGGGCTGGCGCGGCCGGTGCCGCTTCAACAACGCGAGCAGGCTCTGCCACTCGCCACGATCCAGCTCCTGGTGCATGGTCTCTGACAGGAACCGTCCCGCCGTGTCGATCAGGACCGCCTGATCCGTGATCCACCAATCGCAGTTGGCGGTGCCGCCGAGGCTCCGCGAACCATCCATGCCGAGCTGGTCGGCGAGGGGAAAGCGCAGCCCGGAGTTGCGCAGGAGCGTCGTCTTGCCGGTGCCTGCGGCGCCGATGACGACGTACCAGGGCATCTGGTAGAGGAAGTTCCTCTGTCCACGGCCGTTGTCGACACTGCTCCTCAGAACGTCCTTCACCCGGTCAAAGCGCTCGGTCATGTCGCCATCGGCGCGGTCGAACCGGGCCGCCGCGGGCTCTCCGCCCAGCTTGGTCAGATCCTGGACCAGTCGGCGATTGCTCCGATACCGATGCCAGAGGCGGAAGCCGAGATAGAGGAGGTAGCAGGCGACGATGGCCGCAAAGGTGGCGATCCGTGCCGTCGGGCTGAGAAGTGGCTGCCGGCCGAACACGTGAAGCGACGTGCCCAGCATCCAGACCAGGACGCCAAGGCCGAGCATTCCGAGGATTCGAAAGAGGCCGCCGCGGCTGAAAACGTTGAGCAGAAGGTACATGGGCGGGATCCCCAATCGCGTGGTCGCCGTTCGGCGTCAGAATGTCGAGGAGTCGAGGCGGTGGATCAGTGGCTGCGCCTCGTGCATGAGGCCCGTCTCGAATCCTGCATAGATCAGAAGGATGATGACGGCCGTCAGGACCGCGACGACCCACAGCGGAATCGGCGCTCTGAGTTTCCGCAGCCGGCCGGATGGCAAGGGCGGTGGCGAGAAGCCTGTTTGCCGGCGGGAGATCATCGCGACGGCCCGGGCGAGGTCGGAGCGATAGTTCTGGAGCAGCAGCCGGCCATTCGGCTGGATCCGGTACTTGCCCTCGAAGCCGAGGCCGAGCACGAGCAGGCCCAGCTCCAGAAGCCCGGGATAGCGGGCCGGATCTTGGCGGAGCCGATCAAGCAGGCTGAAGACCTTCTCCCCGCCCGTCGTCTCGCCGTGGAACTCCGACAGGAGGCTCAGGCGGCTCCAGCGGGCCTCGTCCGCCCAGCTCGTGCTGACGACGGCCTCGTCCAGAGCCGAACACAGAATGTAGCGGGCTGCGAACACATCGTCCGCCGGGCAGCCGTTCTCGATGGCGATGCGCTCGAACTGCACGATCTGCTGTGCCAGCAGATAGCGCAACGAGTCGAGATCGGGGGGCGTGTCCACCCGCGCGATCCCGATGATGGTCAGGAGCAACGGCATCGCCGCGGCGACGATGGGCGCCTCATGCTGTTGCTGGAGAGAATGGGAGGGCGCCGCGAAGGCGAGCCGGTCCGGATCCCCGGAGATCGATGTGCCGTCGGCACGCCTGTGCGCGATCGGCGAAGCGCCGGTCGTCATTTTGAATCCTCCCGTATCGCCCAGAACTCCAAGGAGAGCTTCGGCAGGGCTGCGCCGACATGCAGCGCGAACGCCGCGGATCCCTTCATGAGGCCCCAGACCTCATGGGTCTTCGAAAGCTCGAAATAGGCTGCGTCCGGATGGTAGGGCAGCTCACGCGGGACGATGGGGATCGCCGTCAGGGGAATGCCCGGCAACTGCAAATTGATCAGATTGCGGATCTCCTCGGCCGGCCCGATCTTGATCTGGCTCGGAGCGTTCTCTCGGAGTGATGCTGTGTGCCCTTCGCCCGCGACGAGAAGGATGAACCTGGCATCGCTCAGGAGGGCGCGGTCCAGGATCGGCGAGAGCCAGATGCCGTAGCGGCTCTGTTGCAGCGGCAGGGGAATCGCGGTCTGCTCCCGCACGTCGATCAGGGCCACGCGAATGGCCTCGAGCGCCGCGTGGAAGCACTCGGACAGATGCCCGTGGTCATAGGCGGGAAGGTCGGGCGGTTGACGCTGCGGCGTGATGAAAGTGCCGAGCTCGCCGGCCAGCGACAGAAGATCGCGATAGGCGGTCTCCGGATGCAGGCCGGCCAACCGGGCATCGTGCGCCATCAGCAGCCGATGACGGTTCAGGGTCTGAAGCATGTACAGGTCGAGCATCGCCTCCGTACCATCGAAGAACCGCGCCGAGCCGCTGCGCCTCGCGATGCTGTCGGCCCGCGACCGCAGCAGCATCTCGATCTCCCGCAGGATGGACTTGATCGGCGGCGCAGCCTGGACATCGAGGGTCGGTGGGATGAATGTCTCGTCCAGGCGGATGCCGTCCCGGACATCGCCGATCCGCGCGATCGGCACGGTGACGAGATCGCTGCGGGGTTCGCCTTCGAGCACTAGCTTCAGATTGGGCAGCGCGACCTCGATCGGCAGCGGCTCGGAATTCGGTCGCGCGATGTCGCGCAGGGCGAGCGAGTGGGAGCGGAAGCGGATCATCTCCGCCTCCTCGCCCGCGGCAGAGACCTCCAGCCCGTCGCCGATGTGAAGAGGCAGGCCGAGGAAGACGCGCTGCTCGCCGATGCCGGGATCGATGCTCCGCGGCTGCGGCGGGGGGGCCTGGTCCGGTACCGCCACGAACTCGCCGTCCGGGAACACCACGACGCAGCTTTCGATCGCGATCTTCCCGATGCCGAGGAGCTTCCGGTCGAGGGCCAGCTCCTTGATCCCCCAGGCCGCCGGGCGAAGTGCGCTGGTCCGGCCCCGCGCTACAGCCTCGACATGGCGCCCGAGCTGCTGCAGATGCTGTGGCTTCATCAGCATGCCGCGCCGCCAGACTGGCTTGCTGGTCAGGGTCATCGGATCATTTCCTTGGATCGCATCATGGCCTCTTGGCCCAGCCGCTCGGGTTCAGAACCATGAGTCGTCTCGGGTGGCGGTCAGGCTCAGCCGATCGAGGGTGACCTTGACCGTGTTGCTGTCGCCCTGGTCGACGGTCACCACGGTGCGCCAAGTGGCATTGGTGATGTCGCGGTAGCCGGCCACGATCCCGAGAAATCTCGTCTGATCGCTCAGATCGCGCTCCATCGTCTCGTTGGTTCCTGGAATGAGATCCTTGGAGATGGTGTTGAGGAGCGCAGCCCCGAGTGCTGTCGACGGGTTGTAGAACAAACCCTGGAAATCGGCAGCGTCGAAGGAATCGCGGGTCGTGAGCTCGTAGAATCTGACGGCAACGGGCGCCGGCCGGTCATCCGGGCCGGGATTGACGTTTCCCGACGCGTCCACAGTGGCCTTCAGCCGCGTCTTGGAGGAGCCGAACAGAGACGAGCAGCCGGTCAGGGCGAGCAGCCCAGAGCACAGCGCGAGCCGCCGAGAAATCTTACGCACTGCCGTTCTCCTTCGATGGGGGAGGGGGGGGCGACTCATCTCCTGCGGATGGCGTTTCGATGGGCTCGTGGAAGAGGTAGGCCGCCATGGCCGCGTCCACGAGGTCGCGGAAATGGGCGCAATACATCTTCCAGGCGTTGGCTGGGCCGTCGCGCCGGGTCAGGTCGATCTCGAACCGCTTGGCGAACTGCACTGGGTCGAACCGCAGGAGCGTGGCCTCCAGCGTAGCCCTGTCGCGGCGCCGGCGGGCGACGGAGTGCCGGCGGATCGTGGCGGCGGCGTTCCGTGTCTCCCGCTCGATCGAGCCGGTGGATCGCTGTGGATTGTTGATCAGCTCCGAGACCGCGAGAAGGCCGGTCGGGAACGCCCCGTACGGATTGCCGGGCATGACGCCGGCGGCGTCGTGCCCGAGCTCGACCATCATGTCGGCGAGCGCTCCGAAGGTCCGGCCGATCTCGTAGCCCAGCACCGCCATCCGCTCCTCCGACAGCGCCGGGACCTGCAGTCCCAGCCCGCGGATCAGCCCGATCGCGAACATGCGCGGGGCAAGGTCGTCCGGGAGGTCGATTCTGACGCCTGAGGGGGCGCGTGGTTGTTCATGTTCATCCTGCAGGGCGGAGGCTGGAGCGGGGATCTCCTCTGGCCGTAGGACCTCCGCGCGACCGGCGCTCTGAACGGGGTAGCCGTCCGGGGACAGAGGGCGTGGCATCGCTGGCCGCCGCGCCGAAAGGGGCGCGACGAAGGGGGACGACATCGGCCGATCGGCGTCTGTCGAACCGCAGAGCAGAGCGCTCAGCGGCCCACGCGCGACATCGGCCTTCAGGACCTCGTCGCGCAGAGTCTGAACCGGTTTTGCGCTGTGCGGCGAGCCGGAAGGGGGCTCCAGATCGTGGCGTGGGTCTGGATTTGCCGACAGCCCGGGCGGGGCCGATCGCGCCGGGGGATCCGGCAACGAGGCCGAGAGGCGTTCCCGGGCAGAATCGGCGGTCGATCGCAGGGGGGGCGCAGAGGGCCGGCGGTCCAGCAATGCGCCCAGCTCGGCCTCCCAATCCTCCGGCAAGGTCGGATCTGGGGGGCCGGCTGCGCCCGAGCCGGTGGCCGCGGCCGGAGAGATGCCTATGAGCCGCGGCTGTGGCGCGGCCGTTGCGCTGTCTGTGCCGTCGCTTTCGACGAGCAGGTTGAATGGTCCGATGCGCAGCCGATCGCCGGTTGCGAGTCGGGCGGTCGATCCCATCGGCAGCGGCTTGTCCCCTTCGTTGATCCGGACGCCGGATGGGCTCGCGCTGACGATCAGATAGGCGCCGCCGACATAGAGGATGCGGGCATGATGGGTGGCGACCTCGCGGCTGGGGTCGGGCAGGGCCCAGGCGCAGTCCGCGCCGCGCCCGATGGTGCCGCCGGTGCTGTCGAAGACCTTCCGGTGCAGCAGGCCGGGCAGGGGAGGCGGATCGACGATGCGCAGGATCAGGCCGCGGTCTTCAGGCATTGCCGTCTCCTGGCGCGTCGTCGGGGAAGGCCTTCGCCATCATGGCTTCGGCTTCGACCTGGGCCAGTCGGTGCAGCTCCGCGCCGGTGCGCGCGGTGCGGAGCCGCGCGAGGACCTCCGGCGGGAGCTTCAGCGCCGCGATGTCGTTGACGATCTCCTGGACGGCGGCTGCCTCCTGCTGAGGCGTCAGGGGCTGTGGGGCTGGCGGCGGTGGCGGTGGTGTCCACTGCGGTTTTGCGCCCTGGCGCAGCGCCTCGAAATGCGCTTCGGCGGGCTTCGGCGCCTCGGCCATCGGCTCGCCGACCACGAGGGCCTGCTCCATATCCTTGGCCCGTGGATCGTGGACAGCGGTCGCGGCGCGCCAGGTCAGGTCCACAGTCATGGCGTCGCTGTCCACATGCACGCTGTCGAGGACCGTCGCGATCTCCTCGTATCTTCCTTCGCCCGACGCTTCCCTGCCTGCGCGGATGATGAAGGTGCGGACTCGCAGCCCGGGCAGCATGGCATCGAAGGCGGGATGCTCGGGATGGAGATTGGCGAAGAAAAGCCGCTCGTCGCCGCGAAGAAAGCCCTCGAACTGCTGGTCCCGGGGCGCGACGTTGTAGAAGCCCCAGTCGAAATCCTCGGGCGGCAGAGGGCGCCGATGGTAGAGCCAGTGTGCGTCATGCGTGCCCCTGAGCCGCCCTCGCGCCTCCATCTCCGGCGCCAGCGGGCCGAAGCCGGCCGGCGGCCGGTCCTGGTCCGGGGCGGTGTGCAGCGCGTCCTGGGGATGGATGTTGGCGACCGGCAGGCGCGAGCCCGGCTCTGTGCCGATGGCGCCGAAGCCCTTGCCCCAGGGATTGTGTCGGGAGGTGACGCCGCCGAATGACTTTTCGTAGCGCAAGGGCATGCTTTGGAAGGGTCGGGGATCGGACACAGCGATCCCGCCAGCCACGTCGCGGACCCAGTTGCTGTCACCGAAAACGCGCATGCTCTTGCGCCAATCGCCGAGCCCGATGGTCACGTCGAGGCTGGTGACGGGTCGCCCGGTGGGGGCATGGCAGGTGCCGAGCAGGGTGAAGTCCGCGCGCGGCTTGTGCGGGGCGAAGTCGCCGCCATAGACGGGGCTGCCCCCGTCACCGTCCTCATGGGATTGAAGGCCTCCGGGCACGGGCTGGTCCTCCTCCGGCAGGGGGACGCAGGCCGCCCCGGGGACGAGACGGGCCCGCATCGTCGCGATAACCGTGAGGAGATAGTCGTCCCGGCGATAGCGCCCGACGATCGAAGCGATCTGAAGTGGGGACTGGGCGTTCGTGATCATGCATTAACTCCTGACCTTCAATCCTCCCATACCTACCTCCTGGGCCCCATGGGAGGCTCTCGGTAAGCTGAGAGGGGAGGAGGTACGTAATTTTCCATGGAAGGGTCAGCGGACAATGAAGCCGTTTTCCCGATTCCGGCCGCGACGGTGTAGGCGGTGAACGGGCCCTGCACCATCGCCGACCCCGTTACCGAAGTTGGGCCGATTATCTCGGTCGGGCTCAGTATGTAGGTTCTGAGGGCATTTGCAGTAATGTCCATCGCGGATACTTCAATTCTGTTTGCCAGTGTTGTATCTTTGATTGCTACTATCGGAGCGCTAATCGAGATTCCTGCCTCTGTAATCTCGATTGCGCTCGTTCCGACTCGGAGGGTAATGCCCAATGGTCCAATCGTGATTGTGGGTTCAACAATCGATGCCATCAGTGCAGGTCGTTCGATTTTCTTGTAGGTGCCGGCGACCGTCGCCGCGACGATGGCCGCTGCCGTCGCTGCCGCCGGCGCGGCGGCGCGCGAGACCACCGCCGCCGTGGTGCTGAAGAAGGCTGGGGGAACGTTATCGATATATGCCGGGCCCAGCGTATCGAGCGTGGCCGTCAACGAGCCCGCCAGGGCGGTGAGTTTCGTCACCTTGGACGTAACCCCTAAGGCCGCGATGTTTTCCGCGACAATGGGGGTGCCGGTGGCAGGGCGGGAGCCGATGACGACGGTGCCGGGGGTGAAGAAGGTCTGGCCAAGCGCGTTGAAGGAGCCGCCGGCCCCGAGATTGATATCGCCCTCACCGTTGAGGTTGCTCGTATCCTGGCCGGCGCCGTACTGGTTGATGGTCCAACCCGAGTAGTGCGTGTAGGACGCGGTGGTCGATACAGCGAGGCTCAGGCTGGTGTCGACGGCATAGCGCAACTCGGTGTTGTAGGTGACGCTGGTGCCGAAGCTGGTGCTC
>NZ_JBQJIK010000067.1:0-47099 GCF_052078665.1 Inquilinus sp. CA228
GGTCAGGCCGTGGTGATGCAGGCGGCGCTGGCCGCCGGCGCCCGCATCGTCAACGACGTCACCGGCCTGACCGGCGACCCCGCCAGCCTGGGCGTGGTCGCCCGCGCCGGCTGCCCGGTGGTGCTGATGCACATCCAGGGCGAGCCGCGGACGATGCAGCACAGCCCGGTCTATGACGACGTCCTGCTCGACGTGTTCGACTGGCTGGAGCAGCGGGTAGGAGCCTGTGCCGCCGCCGGCATTCCATCAGACCGCATCGCGGTCGACCCCGGCATCGGCTTCGGCAAGAAGTCGCTGAGCCACAACCTGCCGCTGCTGCGCGGCCTGTCGCTGCTGCACGGACTCGGCTGCGCCGTGCTGCTCGGCGTGTCGCGCAAGCGCTTCATCGGCAGCCTGTCCGGCGCCGCGGACCCGAAGGCGCGGGGGCCGGGGTCGATCGCGGCGGGGCTGTACGGAATCGCCCAGGGGGTGCAAATCTTACGGGTGCATGACGTCGCGGAGACGCGGCAGGCGCTGGCCGTGTGGTCGGCGCTGCAGGCAGGGACAGAGGGTGGGGATTAGATGACGCGCAAGCTGTTCGGGACCGACGGCATCCGCGGTCGCGCGAATGTCGAACCGATGACGGCTGAGACGGCGCTGAGGGTGGCGACGGCCGCTGCGGCGCAGTTCCGCCGTGGCGACCATCGCCACCTGGTGGTGATCGGCAAGGACACGCGCCTGTCCGGCTATCTGCTGGAGCCGGCGCTGACCGCGGGCTTCATCGGCGCCGGCATGGACGTCACCCTGGTGGGCCCGATCCCGACCCCGGCCATCGCCATGCTGACCCGGTCGCTGCGCGCCGATCTCGGGGTGATGATCTCGGCCTCGCACAATCCGTACGAGGACAACGGCATCAAGCTGTTCGGGCCGGACGGCTACAAGCTGTCGGACGAGGTCGAGCGCGAGATCGAGGACCGCATCGCCCAGCCGACCGGCGACCAACTGGCAGCGCCGGCCCGGCTCGGCCGCGCCCGGCGGCTGGACGACGCCTCCGGCCGCTACATCGAATACGCCAAGAACACCTTCCCCAAGGGGCTGCGCCTCGACGGGCTCAAGGTGGTGGTCGACTGCGCCAACGGTGCCGCCTACAAGGTCGCCCCCGCGGTGCTGTGGGAGCTGGGGGCGGAGGTGATCAAGATCGGCGTGTCGCCGGACGGCCTCAACATCAACAAGGGCTGCGGCGCCACCGCGACCGACGCGATGCAGCAGGCGGTGGTGGTCCATGGCGCCCATCTCGGCCTGTCGCTGGACGGCGACGCCGACCGGCTGATCATGGCCGACGAGACCGGCCGCCAGATCGACGGCGACCAGCTGATGGCGATGATCGCGCGCGACTGGTTCTCCGGCGGCCGCCTGGCCCAGCCGGCGGTGGCGGCCACCGTGATGTCCAATCTGGGCATGGAGCGGTTCCTGGACGGACTCGGCATCAGCCTGATTCGCACCGCCGTCGGCGACCGCTATGTGGTCGAGATCATGCGCGAGCGTGGCCTGAACCTGGGCGGCGAGCAGTCCGGCCATATCGTCATGAGCGACCATGCCACCACGGGCGACGGGCTGATCGCGGCGCTGCAGGTGCTGGCGGTGATCCAGCAATCCGGCCGGCCGTCGAGCGAGGTGTTCCGGGTGTTCGAGCCGATGCCGCAGCGGCTGCGCAGCGTCCGCTTCACGCCGGTGCCGGGCGCGCCGTCGCCGCTGGAGCAGGCGCCGGTCAAGCAGGCGATCGCCGCGGCCGAGGCCAAGCTGGGCAAGGACGGCCGCCTGCTGATCCGCAAATCGGGCACCGAGCCGGTGATCCGGGTGATGGCCGAGGGCGAGGATGCGGTGCTGATCGAGAGCCTGGTCGGCGAGATCTGCGCCACGATCGAGACCGCGGCGGCCTGATCGTCATCCAATTCCTTGTCATTGCCGGGCTTGACCCGGCAATCCAGGGGCCACCCAGAACTGCTCTGGAAGCCCCTGGATCCTCGGGTCAAGCCCGAGGATGACAGTGAAAATAGAGCGGGCTCCAAATACCGATTGACGGAACCGGGGCGATCTCTATCCTCCGCGGCGGGCCACGTCCCCCCACCGGGACGCTGCTATCTGGAAGGATAGACATGACTGCGAGTGCGCTCGCCCCCCTGCCCGGACTCCGTCCGCGCAATCCCAATTTCTCCTCCGGTCCCTGTGCCAAGCGTCCCGGCTGGTCGCTCGAGGCGCTGCAGAATGCCGCCCTCGGCCGGTCGCATCGCGCCGGCATCGGCAAGGCCAAGCTGGCCGACGTGATCGAGCGGTCGAAGCGCGTGCTGCGCATGCCCGCCGACTGGCGCCTGGCCATCGTGCCGGGGTCGGACACCGGCGCCGTCGAGATGGCGCTGTGGACCCTGCTCGGCGCCCGCGGCGTCGACCTCCTGGCCTGGGAAAGCTTCGGCGAAGGCTGGGTCACCGATGTCGTCAAGCAGTTGAAGCTGCCGGATGTCCGCACCCTTGCGGCCGACTATGGCGCGCTGCCGGACCTGGCGCGGGTCGATTTCGACCGCGACGTGGTGCTGACCTGGAACGGCACCACCTCCGGCGTGCGCCTGGCCAATGGCGACGCCATCCCGGCGAACCGCCAGGGCCTGGTGATCTGCGACGCCACCTCGGCCGCCTTCGCCATGGACCTGCCCTGGGACAAGCTCGACGTCGTCACCTGGTCCTGGCAGAAGGTGCTGGGCGGGGAGGGCGCGCACGGCATGCTGGCCCTGTCGCCCCGCGCCGTGGAGCGGCTGGAGTCCCACACCCCGGCCTGGCCGCTGCCGAAGGTGTTCCGCCTGACCTCCAAGGGCAAGCTGGCCGAAGGCCCGTTCAAGGGCGAGACCATCAACACCCCGTCGATGCTGTGCGTCGAGGACGCGATCGACGGCCTCGCCTGGGCCGAGGAGATCGGCGGCCTGGATAAGCTGATCGAGCGGTCGGAGAATAATCTCGCCGCCGTCGCCGCCTGGGTCGCGCGCACCCCCTGGGTCGACTTCCTGGCGGCGGATCCGGCGATCCGCTCCTGCACCTCGATCTGCCTGAAGATCGTCGACCCGGCGGTCACGGCGCTGGACGAGGAGGCGCAGGCCGCGGTGCCGAAGAAGATCGCCTCGCTGCTGGAAAAGGAAGGCGTCGCCTTCGACATCAACGGCTATCGCGACGCGCCCCCGGGCCTGCGGATCTGGGGCGGCGCCACGATCGACACCGCCGATCTCGAGGCGCTGCTGCCCTGGCTCGACTGGGCGTTCGACCGCGCCCGGGCCGAGCTGAAGCTGGCCGCCTGACCTCTCGTTCTTCCCATTGAAACCCGTCATCCCCGCGAAAGCGGGGATCTCTTCCGGACGGAGCCGTCCGACGCCATCGAGATTCCCGCTTTCGCGGGAATGACGGAAGAATTCTGGAGCACACCGATGCCCAAGGTTCTCATTTCCGACGCCCTGTCCCCGGCCGCCGTCGCCATCTTCCGCGACCGCGGCGTCGAGGTCGACGTCAGGACCGACCTCAAGCCCGAGGAGCTGAAGGCGATCATCGGCCAGTATGACGGCCTCGCCATCCGCTCGGCCACCAAGGTGACCAAGGAGGTGCTGGCCGCCGCGACCAACCTGAAGGTCGTCGGCCGCGCCGGCATCGGCGTCGACAATGTCGACGTCCCGGCCGCCACCCAGCGCGGCGTGGTGGTGATGAACACGCCCTTCGGCAACTCCATCACCACCGCCGAGCACGCCATCGCCATGATGTTCGCGCTGGCCCGGCAGTTGCCGGACGCCAACGCCTCGACCCATGCCGGCAAGTGGGAGAAGTCCCGCTTCATGGGCGTCGAGCTCTACGGCAAGACGCTGGGCCTGATCGGCTGCGGCAACATCGGCTCGATCGTCGCCGACCGCGGCGTCGGCCTGAAGATGAAGGTCATCGCCTACGACCCGTTCCTGTCGCCGGAGCGGGCGCTGGACCTGGGCGTGGAGAAGGTCGAGCTCGACGGGCTGTTCCACCGCGCCGATTTCCTGACCCTGCACACGCCGCTGACCGACCAGACCCGCAACATCATCGACGCGGCGGCGATCGCGAAGATGAAGCCGGGCGTGCGCATCATCAACTGCGCCCGCGGCGGGCTGATCGTCGAGGACGACTTGCTGGCGGCGCTGAAATCCGGCCATGTCGCCGGCGCCGCGCTGGACGTCTTCGCGGTCGAGCCGGCGAAGGAGAGCGCCTTCTTCGGCCTGCCGAACGTGGTCTGCACCCCGCATCTCGGCGCCGCCACCAGCGAGGCGCAGGAGAATGTGGCGCTGCAGGTGGCCGAGCAGATCTCGGACTTCCTGCTGTCCGGCGCCGTGACCAACGCGCTGAACATGCCGTCGGTGACGGCGGAGGAGGCGCCGAAGCTGAAGCCGTATCTGGCGCTGGTCGAGCAGCTCGGCAGCTTCGCCGGCCAGATCACCGAGACCCGGCTGAAGGCGGTCAACATCACCTATGAGGGCGATGTCTCCCAGCTCAACACCCGGCCGATCACCAGCGTCATCCTGGCCGGGCTGCTGCGGCCGCTGCTCGACAGCGTCAACATGGTGTCGGCGCCGGTGGTGGCGCGCGAATACGACATCGACGTCAGCGAGACCAAGCGCGAGACCTGCGAGGACTACCACACGCTGGTGCGGCTGACGGTGACGACCGAGCGCCAGACCCGCAGCATCGCCGGCTCGCTCTTCGCCGGCACCAAGCCGCGGATCGTCGAGCTCGAGGGCATCTCGCTCGAGGCCGAGGTGGCGCGCAACATGCTGTTCGTGCGCAACGAGGACAAGCCGGGCCTCATCGGCCGCCTCGGCACGGTGCTGGGCGACGCCGGCATCAACATCGCCAACTTCAACCTCGGCCGCCGGCCGGAGGGCGGCAGCGCGCTGGCCCTGGTCTCGGTCGACAGCCCGGTGCCGGAGGAGATCGTCAAGACCGTGCTGGGCCTGCCCAGCGTGGTCCAGGCCAAGGCGCTGAACTTCTGAGGAAGCGCGGTCGGCTCGGCCCCCGGAATGAGAAAGACCCAGCCCGTGAGGGCTGGGTCTTTCTCATTACCGTCATTGCCGGGCTTGACCCGGCAATCCAGAGGATATCGACAGCTTCTGGATGCCCGGGTCAAGCCCGGGCATGACAGTGTAGGGGATGGCGGGGACCCATTCCGGCCCCTCCCACCAATGCCGGATCAGAACGGCGAGTCCGGGTAGTAGAACTCCTTGGCGTTCTCCTTGGTCACCAGCGTGGCGTCCAGGATGTAGCGGCCGCGCACCGGTACGTGGTCGTAGAGGTTGGCGGCGGTCAGGTCCATCGCCACCGCGATCATGGCCGGCGGGTACAGCACGTCGACCGGGATCATCTTGTCGCCGTCCATCACCTTCTTGACCATGTCCTTCATGCCGGCGCCGCCGACCACGAACTTGATGTCGGTGCGCTTGGCCTGCTGGATCGCCTCCAGCACGCCCACGGCCATGTCGTCGTCCTGGCACCAGACCGCGTCGATCTTCGGGAACTTGGCCAGGTAGTCCTGCATCACCTTGAAGGCGTCGTCGCGGCTCCAGTTGCCGAACTGCTTGTCCAGCACCTTGATGCCGCTGCCGGCGATCGCCTCGTCGAAGCCCTTGATCCGCTCCTCGTCGATCACGATCGGCAGGCCGCGGATGACCACGACGTCGCCGGTGCCCAGCGTGTCCTTGATGTACTTGCCGGCGACGCGGCCGAGCTCCGGGTTGTTGCCGGCGACGTAGAGGTCCTGGATCGACTGGTCGCTCAGCGCCCGGTCGACCACGGTGACGAAGACGCCCTTCGCCTTCACCTGGCGGATCGGGTCGGTCAGCTCGTCGGAGTTGTGCGGCAGGGCCACCAGCGCGTCGATGCCCTGGGTGGTCAGGTCTTCCAGCGCATTGGCCTGCGAGGCGCCGTCCGGCGAGGTCTTGACGATCACCTTCAGCCCCGGATAGCGGGCCTCCAGCGCCTTCGCCTGCTGCTGCGCGTGGTAGACGACGCCGCCGGTCCAGCCATGGTCGGCGGCCGGGATCGACACGGCGATGGTCTTGCTCTCCTGCGCCTGGGCGGCGCCGAAGGCCGCCAGCAGGGCCACGGCGGCCAGGCCGATCATCTTGAAACGCATCAAATTCCTCCCCACAAATCGAGCCTGTTGCGGACGGGCGGCTCTGCCCCGCTTTACCCGCCGCGCGCGGAGCGCGCTCGGCGTTTGGATAGGGAGCCGGTCACCCGGCTCCCGGCCGGCGCAGCAGCGACCGCTGCACCAGCATGGCGATGATGATGATGGCGCCCTGCACCGCGCCGATCAGGTACTCGCTGACCAGGTTGGACAGGGCCATGATGTTGCCGACGACCTCGAGGATCAGGGCGCCGCAGATCGTGCCCCAGATCCGGCCGATGCCGCCGCGCAGCGCGGTGCCGCCGACCACCACGGCGGTGATCGCCTGCAGCTCCCACAGCAGGCCGGTGGTCGAGGTGGCGGAGCCCAGTCGCGGCACATAGACCAGCACGGCCACGGCGACGCAGACGCCCTGGATCACATAGGTCAGAGTGCGGATGCGGTCGACGGCGATGCCGGAATAGCGGGCGACCTCCTCGTTCGACCCGACGGCGCGGACATGGCGGCCGAAGGCGGTGCGGTACAGCACGAAGGCGCCGAGCGCGCCGACCGCCAGGATCACCAGGATCGGCACCGGCACGCCGAACACGGTGCCGAAATAGACCGGCCGGTACAGCGCCCGCAGGTCCGGCGCCTTCATCGCGATCGACCCGCCCTCGGCCAGCCAGATCAGCAGGCCGCGGTAGATGCCCATGGTGCCGAGGGTGACGATGAAGGGCTCGATCCGCCCGACCGTGGTGATCAGCCCGTTGCCCAGGCCGCACAGCGCCCCCAGCACGATGGCGACGGCCATGGCCAGCGCGATCAGGCTGGTGCCGTCGCCCAGCGGCGCCGCGTTCATCAAGAGGATCATGGCGCCCGCGACGAAGCCGGACATCGACCCGACCGACAAATCGAGGCCGCCCGCGGTGATGACGAAGGTGGCGCCGACCGCGATGATGGCGATGAAGGCGCTGCGCGTGGCCACATTCAGCAGGTTGTCGGCACTGAGGAAGTTCGGGTTCAGCAGGGCGCCGACGACGATCAGCACGGCCAGGGCCGCGAAGGGCGCCGCGGCGCGGATGTCGAATTTGAAGCCCCGTCCGGCGGGTGTCGTGGTGGTGCTGGTGCTCATGCGGTCCCCGTCGGCGCTTCCGCCGGTGCCATGGTCTTCACGCCGGTGGCGTAGGTCACGATCTCATCCTCGGTCATCGCCTCGCCGGTGACCTCGCCGACGATGCGGCCGGACCGCATCACCAGGATGCGGTGGCACAGGCCGATCAGCTCCTGCATCTCCGAGGAGATCACGATCACCGACTTGCCCTGGGCCGCCAGCTCGGCGACGAAGCGGTAGATCTGCTGCTTGGTGCCGATGTCGATGCCGCGCGTGGGCTCGTCGATCACCACGATCTCCGGCTCCAGCAGCATCATCTTGCCCAGCAGCAGCTTCTGCTGGTTGCCGCCGGACAACTGCCCGGCCAGCAGGTCCTTGCGGCGTGTGCGCACGTCGAAGGCGGCGATGGCGCGGTCCAGCTCCTGCCACTCCTTCGCCGTGTCGATCACCGGCCCGCGGGTGAAGCGCTTCAGCGCCGCCAGGGTCAGGTTGATGCGCAAATCCTGGGCCAGCAGCAGGCCTTTGCCCTTGCGGTCCTCGCTGAGATAGACGATGCCGGCCGCCATGCTGTCGCGCACCGTGGCGAAGCGCACCGGCCTGCCGTCGCGGCGGACCTCGCCCTGGGCCGTGCGCAGTCCCAGGATGCCCTCCAGCAGCTCGGTCCGGCCGGCGCCGACCAGCCCGGCGAAGCCCAGGATCTCGCCGCGCCGCAGGGTGAAGGACACGTCCTGGGCATAGCGCGGCACGGTCATGCCCTTGGCCTCCAGCACCGGGTCGCCGGCCGGGGCGTCGGTGCGCGGCGGGTAGAGATTGGCCATGTCGCGGCCGACCATCATGCGGGCCATGTCGAGCGGCTGCAGCTCCGCCGCAGGCCGGGTGCCGACCAGCCGGCCGTCGCGCAGCACCGTCACCCGGTCGGCGATCACCTTCACCTCCGGCAGCCGGTGCGAGACGTAGAGCACCCCGACGCCCTTGGCGCGGATGTCGTGGATGACCTTGAGCAGCGCGTCGGTCTCGTGCGAGGTCAGCGACGCCGTCGGCTCGTCGAAGATCACCACGCTGTGCGGCACCAGCAGCGCGCGGGCGATCTGCACCAGCTGACGCTGGGCGATCGACAGCTGGGCCACCACGACGGCCGGGTCGATCTCCGCCCCCAGCGACCGCACCGCCTCGGCCGCGCGGGCGTTCATGGCGCGGTCGTCGACCCTGAATCCGCCGGGCAGGCCGCGCCGCAGCTCGCGCCCCAGGAACAGGTTCTCGGCCACGGTCAGGTGCGGTGCCAGCAGGATCTCCTGATGCACCAGCACGATGCCATGCCGCTCCGCATCCACCGGGCCGGCGAAGCGGATCGGCGCGCCGTTCATCTCGATGGTGCCGGCGGTCGGCTCCAGATGCCCGGCCAGGATCTTCATCAGCGTCGACTTGCCGGCGCCGTTCTCGCCGATCACGGCATGGACCTCGCCCGGCTGCAGCTCGAAGCCGACCTCCTGCAGCACGGCCACGGTGCCGAAGGTCTTGCCGAGGCCCTGGACGGACAGCACCGGGCCGGGAGCGGGGGAGGGCGCGGTCATGGCATGTTGTCCCGGATGAAGATGTCGATCCGGATCCGCTCCTGGTCCGGCACGATCGGCACGCCCTCGCGCAGCGCCAGCAGCACCCGGATGCTGCTGCGCGCCATGTGGCCCGGGTCCTGGTTGATGACGGCGTCGATGGTGCCGCGGATCAGGTGGCGGCGGGTGAACTCGGTCAGCTCGTGGCCGATGAAGACGATGTCGCGGGCGCGGCCGGTCGCCTCCAGCGCCGCGACCACGCCCTGCTGGCCGCCGCCGACATTGTACAGGCCGACCAGGTCGGGGTTCTCGTCCAAGAGGGTGCGGGCGGCCACCTCGACCCGGGCGGCGTCGTCGCGCGCCTCGCGCAGCGGCAAGACTTCCAGCTGCGGGTATTCGCGGGCGATGATCTGCTCGAAGCCGAACTGCCGCTCGATATGGTCGCGCAGCTGCAGCGAGCCGGCGATCAGCCCGACCTTGCCGCGGCGCGGCCCCAGGAAGCGGCCCATCAGGCTGGCGGCGGTGCGGCCGGCGGCATGGTTGTCGAGGCCGACATAATGGCGCCGCCTGGTGCCGGGCAGGTCGGAGACCAGGGTGACCGCGGTGGTGCCGCGGGCGGCCAGGGTCTTCAGGGCCTCGACTACGGCCGGGTGGTCCAGCGCCACCACGGCGACACCGTCGAGCTCCGCCGGCAGCGCCTCCAGCGCCTCGGCCAGGGCCTCGCCGTCGAACACGTCGACCAGCAGCACGTCGATCGCCACCCGCTCGGCCTCGTAGCGGCGGGCGAGGGTGCGGAACTCGCGTTCCAGCGAATGCATGAAGTCGTTGCTGCCGACCGGCAGCACCACGGTGAAACGGAAATCGCGCGCCCGCGACAGGCGCGAGGCCAGCCGGTCCGGCTCGTATTGCAGCCGTTCGACCGCCGCCTTCACGCGGTCGACCATGCGCGCATGGGTGCCGGCACGTCCATTCAGCACGCGATCGACGGTCGCGACGCTGACGCCGGCTTCCCGCGCGACGTCTTGCAGCGTCGTCCTGGCCACGGAAGCCCCTCCCTGATTGAAGGGATATCATCAAAATTTGATGAAGGGAAATCAAACTGGACGAGCCTCGACAAACACCCTCGCGCGGAAGCGCAAGCGCCAGGGCGCACCCCCGGGGCGGCAGGTCCTCGTCGGACCGCCCATCCAAATCACGATCGGCGAGGCTATAGCCGGCAGCGCTTCGGCATGGTTCCGTCAGATGGGCTGAGCGGTTGGTGCCCAAAAGCAATGCGATCAGGCACAGGGCCTTCCGAAGCCCGGCTGGCTACTCGAAGCGGGGCTGGCCGCTCGGCCGCTCCTCGATCGCATCGACGCGGTCGGGATAGAACGCGACGTGGTCCTTGATCGCGGCGACCGCCGCGTAGGGTTTCTCGTAGGTCCAGACGGCATTGATCGAGCGCTCGCCGCCGGCCGGAATGCCGTAATAGGCGCAGTCGCCCTTGTAGGGGCACCAGGTGGCGTACTCGGTCCGCTCGAGCAACGTCATGTCGACGTCCTTGCGCGGGACGTACGGCACGGCCGGGTAGCCCGCCTCCCGCAGCGTCAGCGCTTCCCGGGTGTCGGCGACCACACGTCCTGCGACCGTGACGACGACACGATGCGCATTGCGCTCGATCGTGATGGGATGATCCGGCCCCGGGACCTTGACGGTCCTTGCCTTCCGCTCGGCATGGTCTGGCATGGCTTCGGTCCTTCGATGCGGGCGCCTGGCCCGGCGCGGGGGCAGGCCTGCCGGGCGTCAGGCGTCCAGGAACAACGAGACGTGCCGCACGAACAGCTCGGGATACTGGTACGGCGCCCCGTGATTGGAGTCGGGGTAGAGGATGAGCTGCGCGTTCGCGAGGTTCTGCTGCAGGATGAACGAGTTGACCGTGTAGATGATGCGGTCCCTGTTGCCGTTCACGACGAGCGTCGGCTGCCTGATCGTCTTCAGATAGTCGTACGATCCGTCGCGCTGGACGCCCCATCTGGCGATCGCCTCGATCTGCCGCTGGCCGACCGTCTCGTTCACCTCGGGATCGCGGTCCACCTGACGAAGATGCTTGCGCTTCAGGAACTCCCGCCCGGCCGCCTGGGCTTTCTCGGACGGACCGAAATGAACCGCGAGCCATAGGTGCTCCGGCGGGTCGTAGGTGGCGCCGAAGATCCGCTGCGCTTCCGGTGTCTGGGTTCCCATCCCTTCGCCGCCGCGCGGGCCGGTGCCGACCAGGATCAGCTTGCGGACGAGCCCGGGCGCCTGCAGCGTGATCTCCTGGGCGACGAAGCCGCCGAGCGAGATGCCGAGCACATCGACCCGGGGCAGGCCCAGCGCCTTGATGAAGGCAACCGCATTCGCCCCCATCTCCTCGAATGTGGTCGGGACCTCGCCCGAACTCGAGGAGACGCCCGCGTTGTTGAACAGGATCACCTCGCGGTCGCGGGCCAGGCCGTCCGTCACGGCCGGGTCCCAGTAATCCATGGTGCCGATGTAGTGCTGGTTGAAGACGATCGGCACGCCGTCCGATCTGCCGAAGCGCCGGTAGGCGAACCGGATGCCGGCCGCGTCCACGAACTGCGTCGGTGCGGTCTGGTGACTGTGCTGGGTCATCGAAAGTCCCTCTGACGGCGGCGTTCAAGCCGGCATGCGAAGCGGTGGTCAGGCGAAACTCAGCTGATCGCGAATCCCTCGTAGCCTCGTTCGGCGCTTTCCCTGCATTTCGCCATGTAGGCCGGCAGACCGCCGGCAAAGGCCAGCATCTCGCGCCGCTTGCCGGGGATGTTCGCGCCGAGATACCAGGAGTCGGCCCGTGGGAGCAGAGTGGCGTCCGCGAGCGCGAGCACCTGCGCTCGCCACGCTTCCTCCGCGGGCACCGTTGCCTCGACCCGCGTGCGATTACGCTGGCGAAGGTGATTCAGCAGCCCGGCGATCCAGTCTCCCTGAAGCTCCGCGCAGGTCGGCCCGTTGCAGAAGGCGTTCGGACTCTGCGGGCCGTAGACGAAAAGGAGATTGGGGAAGCCCGCCGTCGCCATTCCGAGATGGGCGCGAACACCCTTCGCCCACTTTTCCTTCAGCGTCTCGCCCTGCGTGCCGTGGATGTCGATGCTGGTCAGCCCGCCGGTCACGGCGTCGAAGCCGGTCGCCAGGACAAGAATGTCCAGGTCATGCTCGCCGGCCGCTGTCCTGATCCCGCGGCGCGTCACCGTTTCGATCGGGGCGGCGCGGAGGTCGACAAGACTCACATTGGGCTGATTGAAGATCTCGTAGAAATTCTGCTCGAGCGACGGCCGCTTGACGCCGTAGGGATGAAGCGGCTCCGTCGGCGCGAGCATCTCGGCGACGGCAGGGTCATCGATCCGCGCCCGGGTCTTGTCGCGCCAGAACTGATAGGCGGCGCGGTTGACGTCCTCATTCACCAGGACGTCGTTGAACGTGCCGACCCATGGCGCAAAGCCACCCGTCTCCCACAGGCGCTCGAAGGTCGCCTGCCGCTCAAGATCGGGCACCTCGGACCCGGACGTCGTGAGGAAATCGATGTCGGATCCCGCGAAGGTCTTTGTGCGCCGGTCATAGATCTCCGGATACCCCTCCTTCATGCGGCGGATCGTGTCCTCGTCGAGCTTCGCCTGCCGCATCGGCAGCGCCATGTTGGGCGTGCGCTGGAAGACCGTGAGGTGAGCCGCCACGCCGGCGGCTTCCTGAGCCACCTGCACGCCGCTTGCCCCGGTGCCGATGACCCCGACCCGCTTGCCGGCCATATCGAGACCCTGCTGCGGCCAAAGCGCGGTGTGGTGGCGCTCCCCGGCGAAATCGCTCAGGCCCGGCAGGTCCGGCACGTAGGGCTTCGAACCCAGGCCGGTGCAGAGCACGAAATAGCGGGCCGTCGCGACCGAGCCATCGCCTGAACGGACGATCCAGCGATCACGCGCCGGGTCGAACTCAGCCTCGGTCACGCGCCGGTTGAAGCGGATATCCCGGCTGAGACCGAGCTTCTCGTCGACGTAGCGGAAATACGCGCGGATTTCCTGCCACGACGGATAGAGCTCGCCGAACTGCCACGTCCGCCACAGGTCGTCGCGCGAATACTGATAGATCGGGCCGGAGGAATCGACCCGGGCCCCAGGATAGCAGTTCCAATACCAGACGCCGCCAAGGCCGCCCCCGGCCTCGAACACTTGAACGGCCATGCCCATGCTGCGCAGACGGTCGAGGAGGTAGAGGCCGGCAAATCCCGCGCCGACCACGATGACGTCGAGATCCTCGATCTCACCATTGTCCGTCCGCTTCGCCTCAATCGTGCTCATAGGGTCCAATTCCTTCGAAGAGTCGCGCGACTGCCACCTCGACCCGACATGCGGACCGGTCGAGGGCGGGCGGCGCGAACGCTGTGGGAAAGGGCCTCGGGGAGACTGCCCCTTCACCGGGCGCGGAGCAAACCTCGATGCCGGGACAGGATCAGTTGGCGGTGCGACCGCCGTCGACGTTGAGGATGTGGCCGGTGACGAATGAAGCGTCGTCCGACGCGATGAAGACGATCGCGTTGGCGATCTCCTCCGAGAGGCCGAGGCGACCCATCGGAACACCCGTCACCAGAGCCGCCTTGTTCTCCGGCGTACCGGTAAAGCGGGTCAGCATGCCGGTGTCCGTCGGACCAGGCGCCACGCCGTTCACCCGGATGCCCGACCCGGCGATCTCGAGCGCCACCGACTTGGTGATGCCCTCGACCGCGTGCTTGCTGCCGACATAGACGGAGGCCCCGGCCGCCCCCTCATGCCCGTAGGTCGAGGAGATGTTGATGATGCTGCCGCTGCCCTGGTCCCGCATGACGCGCACCTCGTGCTTCATGCTCAGGATCACGCCGAGGACATTCGTGTCGAACGTCGCGGCATAGCTTTCCGTGGTCTGGTCCGTGATCGGGCCGACCTGGCCTTCGGTGCCGGCATTGTTCACCGCGACGTCGAGACGGCCAAACCGGGCGACGGTCTTGTCGACCATGGCACGGACGTCATCCTCCTTGCGGACGTCGGCGTTGATGAATTCGGCTTCCGAGCCGAACGAGCGAAGCTCCTGTACGAGTGCCTTGCCGGCCTCGTCACGCCGACCGGCGACGACCACCTTGGCACCGGTCCTGGCGAAGGCGACGGCGGCGGCGCGACCGATGCCGGTCAAGGCGCCGGTGATCAAGACGACTGGGTTGCTCACTGCATCCTCGCAATTGTCTGCCCTGCCGGCAGAGCATGGTGTCGGATCCTTTGGCCGCGGCGCAGAGACCGGGACCAGGTGCTTTCGTTAAAGCCATGTGGCCTCCCCTGGCATCCGCGAAAAAGACTTTGTAAGCTGGGAGGGCATGCTTCGGAGATATGGAAGGACCGATGGAGCTACGGCACCTCCGCTATTTCATCGCGGTCGCCGAGGAGGGCAGCCTGACGCTCGCGGCCGGGAAAAGGCTGCACACGGCGCAGCCTTCCCTCAGCCGTCAGATCCGCGATCTCGAGCACGAGGTTGGCGTCCAGCTGATGAGCCGCAGCGTGCGAGGCATCGACTTGACCGCCGCCGGCAAGGCCTTTCTCGACCATGCCCGGCTGGCGCTGGCGCAGGTCGATGCCGCGGCGGACGCGGCACGCAAGGCCGCACAGCCCATCAGAAAGACGTTGGCCATCGGCTTCCAGACCGGTCACGAAATGAACTGGCTGCCGCGGGCCATGCATGTGCTGCGCGACGAGTTGACGAACATTCAGGTCACGATCTCGAGCGACTATTCGCCGGATTTGGCCGAGGCGCTCGTCCGCGGCCGGCTCGACGTGGCCTTCCTGCGCGCCGAGCCGGCCTTCGACCTGTGCTACCGGGTGGTGGACCACGAGCCGCTGATCGTCCTGATGCCGGCCGACCACCGCCTTGCCAGCCGCGATGCGGTTCACCCGCGGGAACTCGTCGGCGAGATCTTCATCGGCGGCTCGAACAAAGCCACGGTGCTGCGCGCCGTGACCGAGGACTATCTGCGCCGCTCCGGGCTCGACATCAAACTGGACTATGGGGTGGACAACCTGGCGATGGCCATGTCGCTGGTCGCGTCCACCGGCGGGCTGTCGCTCATGCCCGCCTATGCGAGGAATCTGCTGCCGCGGTCCGTGGTCAGTCGCCCGCTGGAAGGTGAGGCGCCAACGATCGACCTGGTTGTCGGCTACAACAAGGCGAACGCATCGCCGACCTTGAAGCTGTTCCTCTCAAGAGTGGACGCGCTGATCGATCGCGCCTCCGGGACGTCAGGTGACCCTGTTGGTGAAGGCGGGGGCTGGTCGAACGATCGATACGCCCGGCAAACGGATCACCTCCCATAGCGGCGTCGGATCAGCGCTGCACCAGACACCCGTGCAGAAAAATCTCCACCGCCTCGTCGACCCGCTGGTCGTTCTCCGCCGCCGTCGGCAGCGGGGCGACGCCGAGCGTGGCGGCGCGCAGCGGCTCGGCGACCGTCATCGAGACCAGCATCCGGGCCATCGCCAGGGCGTCGCCGAAGCGCAGAACGCCGTGCCGGCGCTGCGTCTCCAGCCAGGCCGCCAGCGCCTCGGCGTTGCGCACCGGGCCGGCCTGGTAGAAGGCCTGCGCCATCTCCGGGAAGCGCATCGACTCGGCATAGACCAGCCGGTTCAGCGCCACCGTCTCCTCCGACAGCACCAGCCGCGCCAGCTCCTGCAGGAACTGGTGCAAGGCCCGCGCCATGCCCTCCGCATCCGGCCCGGCATCGTGTCCGATCGGCGACCGCAGCGCCTCCGACCGCGCGTCGATCACCGCCTCCAGCAGATGCTCCTTGGTGTCGACGAAGCGGTAGATCGTCTTCTTCGACACGCCGGCCGCCTGCGCCACCGCCTCCATGCTGGTGGCGCCGAAACCCTGCGCCAGGAAGATCCGGGTCGCCGCCTCCAGGATCAGGCGCATCGTCTCCTCGTCGCTGCGCAGCGGCGGCCGCCCGCGTGGCCGTTTCGGCGTTTCCTGCATGTCTGGCCCCTCGGTCGCGCGGTTGCGCATTCCACCTCCATCTCCCATCTTTGGATGGAAACCGTCAAGTTTCCTAAATCGCCACGACGATCCAGCCGCCATCGGAGACGGCCGGCGCCCCGGTGGTTTCCGCTTTGGAGGGCACATGTCATGACGCATCAGGTTCAGCCGGCCCAGCTCCGCACCACCCCGGCCCCGGAGGCCAGCGAGACCGCGGCCGCGGCCGCACCGGCGCCGCGCCGCCGCCTCGGGCGCAAACTCCTGCTGCTGCCGCTCGGGATCGTCGTCCTGGCCGGCGCCGCCTGGTATGGCTGGAACTGGTGGACCGTGGGCCGGTTCCAGGAATCGACCGACGACGCCTATGTCCAGGCCGATTCGACCACCATCGCGCCGAAGGTCCCCGGCTACATCGGCGAGGTCCTGGTCCAGGACAACCAGTCGGTGACGGCGGGGCAGCCGCTGGCCCGGATCGACGACCGCGACTATGCCGTGGCGCTGGACCAGGCCAAGGCCAACGTCCTGTCCGCCCAGGCCGACATCGCCGATGCCGACGCCGCGATCCAGCAGCAGGCGGCGGCGATCGATCAGGCCCGCGCCACCGTCGGGGTCGACCAGGCGGCGCTGACCTACGCCCAGCAGCAGTTCGACCGATACACCGCCCTGGCGCGGACCGGCAACGGCAGCGTGCAGAATGCGCAGCAGATGACCGCCAATGTCCAGTCGGCGACGGCGACGCTGCAGCGCGACCAGGCGGCGGTGACCGCGTCGGAGAAGCAGCTCGACGTGCTGCGCGCCCAGTTGGAGAAGGCGAAGGCCGCGCTCGCGGGCGACCAGGCGGCGCAGCGCCAGGCCGAGCTGAACCTCGGCTACACCACCATCGCCGCGCCGATGGCCGGCACGGTCGGCAACCGCACCCTGCGGGTCGGCCAGTACGTCCAGGCCGGCACCCAGCTGATGGCCGTGGTGCCGCTGGCCGAGACCTATGTCGTCGCCAACTTCAAGGAGACGCAGCTGACCGACGTGCATCCGGGCCAGCCGGTCGACATCGCGGTCGACATGTTCCCGGACGCCGACATCCACGGCCATGTCGACAGCCTGTCGCCGGCCAGCGGCCAGGAATTCGCCCTGCTGCCGCCGGACAACGCCACCGGCAACTTCACCAAGATCGTCCAGCGCATCCCGGTGAAGATCGTGCTGCAGCGCGACGACCCGCTGGCGGGCGAGCTGCGGCCCGGCATGTCGGTGATCGCCACGATCGATACGAAGCAGGACGCCGCCGCGCACTGAGCGCGGCGGATCCCCGGCCCGGAGGGCCATAGCGATGTCGTCCGCAACCACCACCGCCGGCGCCGGCCCAACCGACCGCGCCAGCCTGACCACCTGGATCTCGGTGTTCTCCGGCCTGCTCGGCGCCTTCATGGCGGTGCTGAACATCCAGATCACCAACGCCTCGCTGCCGCAGATCGAAGGCGGCATCGGCACCGGCGTCGACAACGGAGCCTGGATCTCGACCTCCTACCTGATCGGCGAGATCATCGTCATCCCGCTGACCGCCTATCTCAGCCAGGTCTTCGGGTTCCGCCGCTTCCTGCTGGTCAACACCACGCTGTTCCTGGTGTTCTCGGTGGCCTGCGCCTTCGCCGCCAATCTCGGCGAGATGATCCTGCTGCGCGGCATCCAGGGCTTCACCGGCGGCGTGCTGATCCCGATGGCCTTCACCCTGGTGATGACCAGGCTGCCGTTGTCGCAGCGGCCGATGGGCATGGCGCTGTTCGCCATCACCGCCACCTTCGCGCCGGCGATCGGCCCCACCATCGGCGGCTGGCTGACCGACAATTACGGCTGGGAATACATCTTCTACATCAACCTGGTGCCGGGCGCCGTCATGCTGGCCGGGCTGGCCGCGACGTTGGAGCGCGAGCCGATGCGCCTCTCACTCCTCAAGGAGGGCGACTGGTTCGGCATCGCCGCCATGGCGATCGGCCTGGCGTCGCTGCAGACGGTGCTGGAGGAGGGCAACAAGGACGACTGGTTCGGCTCGCCCTTCATCGTCCGGCTGACCGTGATCGCCGTCGTCTTCCTGGCGCTGTTCCTGTGGATCGAGCTGCGGGTGGCGAAGCCGGCGGTCGACCTGCGGCTGCTGCTGCGCCGCAACTTCGGCTTCGGCACGCTGGCGAACGTCTTCCTCGGCTTCGCGCTCTACGGCGCCGCCTATCTGCTGCCGCAGTACATGGCCCAGGTGCAGGGCTACGACTCGGAGCAGATCGGCCTGGTGGTGGCCTGGACCGGGCTGCCGCAGCTCCTGATCATCCCGATGGTGCCGATGCTGATGGGGCGGATGGACGCCCGCTGGCTGGTGGCCGGGGGGCTGCTGATCTTTGCCGCCAGCTGCTTCATGAACACCCACATGTCGCTGGTCTACGGCAGCGACCAGCTGTTCGCGCCCAACATCGTCCGCGCCATCGGCCAGGCGGTGGTGATGGCGCCGCTGTCGGCCATCGCCATGGCCGGCATCGCCCGGCACGAATCGGCCGCGGCCTCGGGCCTGTTCAACATGCTGCGCAACCTGGGCGGCGCCTTCGGCACCGCGCTCCTGGGCACCATCGTGACCAAGCGCGAGCAGTACCACTCGAACATCATCGGCCAGTCGGTGTCGCTGTTCCAGGAGGCGACGCGGACCCGGATCGACCAACTGACCCAGTATTTCATGGCCAGCGGCGTGTCCGACCCGGCCACCGCCAAGCACCAGGCGATCATCGCCATCGGGCAGACGGTGCGGGCGCAGTCGCTGGTGATGGGCTTCAGCGACACCTTCGCCGTGCTCGGCGTGATCCTGCTGGCCTCCGCCGCCTGCGTCTTCATCATGCGCAAGGGCGCGGCCTCGGGCGGTGGCGGGCACTGAGCCGCGCGTCGGGTCCGCCTCAGGCGCGAACCCGACCCACGGATCGGGCTAGTTCACCATCCTGCGGTACAGGTGCCAGGTGGCGTGGCCGAGCACCGGCATGACCACGATCAGCCCGACGAACAGCGGCAGCGAGCCGACCACCAGCCCGGCGACGACGATCAGGCCCCAGGCCGCCATCGGGATCGGGTTGGCGGCCACGGCCCGGACCGAGGTCCAGATCGCGGTGTCGGCGCCGACGTCGCGGTCGAGCAGCAGCGGGAACGACACCACGCCGATCGCCATCGCCGCCACGGCGAAGACCAGGCCGACGCCGCAGCCGACCACGATCAGGGTCCAGCCCGCGGTGGTGCCGAACACCTCGTTCAGGAACAGGCCGAGCGAGGCCGGCTCGTCCGGGCCGAGCGTGGCGTTGTAGATGACGTTGGCCAGCACCATCCACAGCACGAAGATCGCCGCCAGGATGGCGCCGACCGTGAGGATGACGCCGAATCGGGGCGTGCGCAGCACGCCGAAGGCGGCGCCCCAGCTGGACGGTTCGCCCAGCTCCCGCCGCCGGCTCATCTCATACAGCCCGATCGCGGCGAAGGGCCCGATCAGGGCGAAGCCCGAGGCCAGCGGGAACAGCAGCGGGATCATGTCCTGCCCGACCATGGCCCGCGCCAGCACCAGCCCGACCACCGGATAGATCAGGCACAGATACAGCACGTCGGTGCGGTAATGGCCGAAATCCTCGAAGCCCTTGACCAGGGCGTCGCGCAGATCCCGCAGCCCGATGCGGTGCACCGCCGGCGCCAGGCTGTTGGGATTCTCTTCGGCATGGAACACGGTCTGGCTGCCGGTGCGCAGCGCGTGGCTGCCGAATTTGAGCTGGTCCGCTCCCCACTCGAGGGGGTTTCGGATGGTCATGTCCCTTCCTCCCGAACTTCTGTTCGAGGGGGTTCGCGTCGACCGTGGCAGTGCGGCCGGGATGGCCGCCGGTCACGCCGTCGCGACCCGCCATGGACCAAAGTATAACCCGGCTGCGACATTCCGTCCCCTGTCATTCTCGGCCGGTGCGAAGCAGCCGAAACGGCCCGAATCGCGCGGCCCTTGAAGCCGGCGGCGGAAAGCCGGAGTATCGGGCGTCGGCAACGTCCGATCCAGCCAGCCAGGAGGAAGCGTGATGATGCGTTCGACCCTGATCGGTGCCCTCGCTTTGATGGCTCTGACCGCCGCGGCCCGGGCCGATGGCGACCCGGCCGCCGGCGAGAAGGTGTTCACGCAGTGCAAGGCCTGCCATCAGCTCGGCGAGACGGCCAAAAATGCCGTCGGGCCGGAGCTGAACGGCCTGTTCGGCCGCCATTCCGGCTCGGTCGCGGGCTACAACTATTCCGACGCCAACAAGAACTCCGGCATCACCTGGGACGAGACGGTGTTCCGCGAGTACATCAAGGCCCCGCGCACCAAGATCCCGGGCACGAAGATGGCCTTCATCGGCCTGAAGGACGACCAGAAGATCACCGATCTGATCGCCTTCCTTAAGCAGTACGCCGCCGACGGCAAGAAAAACTGAGTCGGCGGCCGCGGCCGCCGACATCGGTTGACAATCAAGCGGGCTGACCCGCATCATCTTTTTACAGGCCAAGGCCGGACAAGTCTGATGCTGCAGGGGTCGTCTTCGCGTCGGCCATGACGCGGGACGGCCGGGCCAGACGAAGAAGCCGGCCGGCCTCGACAAGTGTGAAGGCCGCCATCCATGACGATGTGGCCCAAGTCAGGGGGAGACCGCCGCCGCGCCGGCCCGAGGGGCCGGGGTGCAGGATACCCCCGCGCTGTGCCGCCGCATCCGCTTTCCGTCTCAAGTCGACTCAGTCCCGGCCTTCTCGTCTCAGCAGCAGCTCAAGACGGGGGTGACTGGAGATGAAGACTGCGCTCGTCCTGGTTCTGGTCGCCGTCGGCTCGGTGGTGTTCCACCTGCTGAGCCCGTGGTGGTGGACCCCGATCGCCTCGAACTGGCACTACATCGACGGCACGATCGAGATCACCTTCTGGATCACCGGCGTGGTGTTCACCGCGATCGTGCTGTTCACCGCCTATTGCGTCTGGCGCTTCCGCCACCGCGAGGGCAACGTCGCCGACTACAAGCCCGAGAACAAGCGGCTGGAGGGCTGGCTGACCATCGCCACCGCGGTCGGCGTGGCGGCGATGCTGGCGCCGGGGCTGGTGGTCTGGGCCCAGTTCGTCACCGTCCCGGCCGACGCCACCGAGGTCGAGGTCGTGGGCCAGCAATGGCAATGGACCTACCGGCTGCCCGGCAAGGACGGCAAGCTCGGCACCGCCTCGACCCAGGCGATCACGCCGGAGAACCCGCTCGGCGTCCATGCCGACGACCCGGCCGGCCAGGACGACGTGCTGATCCAGGGCGGCGAGCTGCATCTGCCGATCGACAAGCCGGTGAAGGTCCTGCTGCGCGCGGTCGACGTTCTGCACGATTTCTACGTGCCGCAGTTCCGGGCGAAGATGGACATGATCCCGGGCTCGGTGACCTATTACTGGTTCACGCCGACCCGCACCGGCACCTTCGAGGCGCTGTGCGCCGAGCTGTGCGGCACCGGCCATCCCTACATGCGCGGCATCGTCATCGTCGACAATCAGGCCGATTACGACGCTTGGCTGGCGCAGCAGGCGACCTTCACCCAGGTCTCGGCGCTGCCCGGGCCGACCGACCGCGAGGTGGCCGCCGCGAAGTAGTTCCGGCCCCGGGAAGGGGAGGGGCCGCGAGGAGGGAACACATTCGGCCGGGACGATCCCCGTCGATCCCGGCCGCGAAGGAAGCAGGAGGACACGCCCATGGTGGACGTCATCCGCGAGCCTGTCGAACCGGTCCCGCCGCTCGAGGTGCCGGATGTCGACCTGTACCATCCGAAGAGCTGGCTCACGACCTGGGTGTTCTCGCAGGACGCCAAGATCATCGCCGTGCAGTATGCCGGCACGGCGCTGGCGATCGGCTTCGTCGCCCTGGTGCTGTCCTGGATGATGCGGCTGCAGCTGGCCTTCCCGGACGACTTCGCCTTCATCGACGCCACCGGCTATTACCAGTTCATCACCATGCACGGGATGATCATGGTGATCTACCTGCTGACGGCGCTGTTCCTGGGCGGCTTCGGCAACTACCTGATCCCGCTGATGCTGGGCGCGCGGGACATGGTGTTCCCCTATGTCAACATGCTCAGCTACTGGATCTACCTGCTGGCGGTGCTGGTGCTGGTGGCCAGCTTCTTCGCCCCCGGCGGGCCGACCGGGGCCGGCTGGACCCTGTACCCGCCGCAGGCGATCCTGTCCGGCACGCCGGGCGGGCGCGAATGGGGCATCCTCTTGATGCTCGGCTCGCTGATCCTGTTCATCATCGGCTTCACCATGGGCGGGCTGAACTACGTCGTCACCGTGCTGCAGGGCCGCGCGCGGGGGATGACGCTGATGCGGATGCCGCTGACGGTGTGGGGCATCTTCACCGCCACGGTCATGGCCCTCCTGGCCTTCCCGGCCCTGTTCGTCGCCTGCGTGATGATGCTGATCGACCGGCTGCTCGGCACCAGCTTCTTCATGCCGGCCCTGGTCGAGATGGGCGAGCAGCTGAAATACGGCGGCGGCAGCCCGATCCTGTTCCAGCACCTGTTCTGGTTCTTCGGCCATCCCGAGGTCTACATCGTCGCCCTGCCGGCCTTCGGCATCGTCTCCGACCTGATCAGCACCCACGCCCGCAAGAACATCTTCGGCTACCGCATGATGGTGTGGGCGATCGTCGGCATCGGCGCGCTGAGCTTCATCGTCTGGGCGCACCACATGTATGTCAGCGGCATGAACCCGTATTTCGGGTTCTTCTTCGCCACCACGACGCTGATCATCGCCATCCCGACGGCGATCAAGGTCTACAACTGGGTGCTGACCCTGTGGCGTGGCGACATCCATCTGAACCCGCCGATGCTGTTCGCCATCGCCTTCATCGTCACCTTCGTCAATGGCGGGCTCACCGGGCTGTTCCTCGGCAATGTCGTGGTCGACGTGCCGCTGTCCGACACCATGTTCGTGGTCGCCCATTTCCACATGGTGATGGGGGTGGCGCCGATCTTCGTGGTGTTCGGCGCGATCTACCACTGGTACCCGAAGATCACCGGGCGGATGCTGGACGACACCATGGGCAAGATCCATTTCTGGGTCAGCTTCATCGGCGCCTACGCGATCTTCTTCCCGATGCATTATCTCGGGCTGATCGGCGTGCCGCGGCGCTATTTCGAGCTTGGCGAGACCGCCTTCATCCCGCCCTCGGCCCATGACCTGAACGTCTTCATCACCGCCGCGGCGCTGACCGTCGGCGCGGCCCAGCTGCTGTTCCTGTTCAACCTGATCTGGAGCGTGCGGCACGGCCGCGACGCCGGCGGCAACCCGTGGCGGGCGACGACGCTGGAATGGCAGACGCCGACCACCCCGCCGCCGCACGGCAACTGGGGCCGCGAGCTGCCGGTGGTTTATCGCTGGGCCTATGACTACAGCGTCCCGGGCGCTGCGCAGGACTTCCTGCCGCAGAACCAGCCCGGCGCCGTGCACCACGGCTGAGGGCGCGGCGATGGTCATCGTCACCCTGTTCATGCTGGTGGTCGGCGGCCTCGCCCTGCTGTGGCTGGCCCGCCAGGGGCTGATGACCAAGCCGTGGCTGGAGGAGAGCACGGTCGGCGACGTGCCGGCCACCGGCGCCTCGCTGCGGCCGACGGCGCTGATCGGGCTGGGCGTGTTCCTGGTGGTCGCCGGCGCGCTGTTCGCCCTGCTGGTCAGCGCCTATTCCATGCGCATGGAGATGCCGGACTGGCGGGCGCTGCCGGTGCCGCTGCTGCTGTGGATCAACACCGCCGCCCTCGCCGCCGCCAGCGTCGGGCTGCAATGCGCCCACAGCGCGGCCCGGCGCGGCGACCTGGCCGACACCCGCACCGGCCTCCTGGCCGGCGGCGCGGCGTCGCTGGTGTTCGTGGTCGGGCAGCTGCTGGCCTGGCAGCAGTTGCACATGCTGGGCTATTTCCTGGCCAGCAACCCGGCCAATTCCTTCTTCTACCTGATCACCGCGGTGCATGGCGTGCATGTGCTGGGCGGCCTGGTGGCCCTGGGCCGCACCGGCGCCCGGGCCTGGCACGGCCCCCTGGCCGACATCGACTCCGACAGGCTGCGCCTGAGCGTCCAGCTGTGCACGCTGTACTGGCATTTCCTGCTGCTGGTCTGGCTGATCCTGCTCGCCCTGCTGACCGGCTGGGCGGACCGTTTCGCCGAGATGTGCAGCCAGTTGCTGAGCTAGGGGAGGTCCAAGCCGATGGCCGAAACGCACCTGGCAGGATCGGTCGAGCGCCCCGCGGGATGGCAGGGCGTCTCCGCCGACTGGTCGTCCGACCAGCGCGCCTTCAAGAGCGCGTCCTGGGGCAAGGCGATGATGTGGATCTTCCTGCTCAGCGACACCTTCGTGTTCGGCTGCTTCCTGCTGTCCTACATGACGGTGCGGATGTCGACGGCCGAATCCTGGCCGAACCCGAGCGAGGTGTTCGCGCTGACCATCGGCGGCGAGTCGGTGCCGCTGATCCTGATCGCGATCATGACCTTCGTGCTGATCAGCAGCAGCGGCACCATGGCCATGGCGGTGAATTACGGCTACCGCCGCGACCGGGTGAAGACGGCGGTGCTGATGCTGGTGACCGCGGCGTTCGGCGCCGCCTTCGTCGGCATGCAGGCCTTCGAGTGGACCAAGCTGATCCATGAAGGGGTGCGGCCCTGGGGCAACCCCTGGGGCGCGCCGCAATTCGGCTCGGCCTTCTTCATGATCACCGGCTTCCACGGCACCCATGTCACCATCGGGGTGATCTTCCTGATCATCGTCGCCCGCAAGGTGCTGCGCGGCGACTACGACACCGGCCGGCGTGGCTTCTTCACCAGCCGGCGGGGGCATTACGAGATCGTCGAGATCACCGGCCTGTACTGGCACTTCGTCGATCTGGTCTGGGTGTTCATCTTCGCGCTGTTCTATCTGTGGTGAGGGACATGGCACACGCCGCGCATATCGACGAAGGGCACGGGCAGCCGCAACCCGTCGCCCATGCCGAAGGGCAGCAGCACCCGATCAGGCTGTACCTGGTGGTCTGGGGCTGGCTGTTCGTGCTCAGCGCCTGCTCCTACATGGTCGACTATTTCGCCCTGCAGGGCCTGCTGCGCTGGGGCCTGATCCTGGTCTTCATGATGCTGAAGGCGGGGCTGATCGTCGCCGTGTTCATGCATATGAAGTGGGAGCGGCTGGCCCTGGTCTACGCCATCCTGGTGCCGCCCGGGGCGCTCCTGGTCTTCGTCGCCATCATGGTGGCCGAGTCCGACTACACCCTGCTGACCCGGATGCTGTTCCTGGGCGGGCAGTAGGCAAGGCGGGTTCGCGTAGGTTGGGTTCGCGATTGCGAACCCAACATGGCGCCGCCCGAACGATTGTTGGGTTCGCAAGCGCGAACCCAACCTACGTCAGCCTTTCAGCACCCCGTCCGCGATCTCCCGGATCAGCTCCGGCAGCACCCCGAAGGCATAGGGGCGGTGGATGCGCTCCAGCGGCGTGTGGTAGTCGCGGCCCCAGGGGCCGGCGTTGACGATCGGGATCTGCGCCAGGGCCGGGCCGTCGGGCCAGGGCAGGCCGGCGCCCCAGGCCGGGGTGTCGGCGGCGATGGCGGCGACCGAGCTCTCGTCGCCCGTGCCGAGGAAGCTCATATCCGAGATGCCGGGGAACCAGGGCTCGAGCCCGATCGTGGTGCCGTGCCGCGCGGCAACCTTGGCCGCGGCCTCGCGCGTCGCCCGCTCCAACCGCAGCCCGGCCGCGTCGCCGCCCAGCGACACCGGCAGATAGGGCATCGAGGCCAGGCCCAGCACCACCGCCGGGCCGCTGCGGCCGCTCAGGCGCCACAGCGCCTCGGTGATCCGCCGGCACTGCTCCGGCAGGTCCAGCCCGGCCTCCGCCGCCTCCTGCGCCACGACAGCGAGCGCCGCCCTGGCCTCGGGCGACCGCGCCAGCACCTCGCGCCGCAGCTCGGCGAAGCGCAGCACCGGCACCTCCGGCACATCGGCCCCGCCGCGTTGCCGCAGCTGCGCCGCGACGCCGGCCACCGCGTCCCCGATCAGCCGGGCCAGCGGCGCCAGCACCTCCTCCGGGCCGCGCCGGTACCGCGCGGTGTTCCAGAACATCCAGACCGTGCCGGGGGTGGTGACGTCGTAGCCGGCCTTGCCGTCCTTCATGCCCAGCAGCGTCGCCGGCGTGCCGGAGGCGTTGCCCAGGCTCTCGGTCAGCTCCGGCGCCCATTCCGCCGCGGCGGCGATGGCGCCGGCCAGGGCGGCGGCGCTGACCCCGCGGATGGTGTCGGCGGCATGGGCGGCGCGGCCGACCACCAGGGCGCTCGGCAGCAGCTTGCCGACGCTGCCCAGCGCCACCGACCGGCCGAAGCGGCCGTCGCCGGTGTCGCCCAGGCAGTCGAGATTGATCGCGGCGTCGAGGCTCAGCCCCAGCCGCTCGGCCAGGCCGGGCAAAGCGCGGGCGGCGCTGCGGGCGCCGGCGGAGTTCACCTCCTCGTCCGGCACGGCGAGGAACAGCAGGTTGCCCTCGCGCTCCGGCTCCGCGGCCGCCGCCTCCAGCACCGCCAGGCCGGCGGCGAGGCCGCCCTTCATGTCGAGCAGGCCGCGGCCCGGCAGGAAGTCCGGCCCGGACAGGTCGGAAAGGGCCAGCCGCTCCGCCTCGCTGCGGGCATCCCGCCGCAGCCGGGCCAGCAGGGCATCCTTCAACTGCTCGGGCTCGGTCGCCAGTGGCTGCAGGTCGCCGTAATCGGCCACGGTCACCGTGTCGAAATGGCCGGTCAGCACCACGGTGCGGCGGCCGCGTCCGCGCAGCAGGGCGGCGACGCTGGCGCGGCCCAGCCGGTCGCCGGTCGGAATGGTCCAGACATCGTCCGGCCGGTCGCGGAAGGCCGGGCTGGCGCGCAGCAGGCCGCACAGCGTCTCGGCATAGGCCACCTCGTCCGCCGTGCCGGTGACGCTGGGGATGCGGGTGAGTGTCAGCGCCCAGTGCTCGGCGCCGGCGGCGAGATCGGTCATGACGCGCTCAGCTCTTGCCGGCGAAGGCGTTGAAGGTGATCAGCGTCATCGTGTCCTTGATGTGCGGCAGGGCGTGGATGCGGCTGTTGACGAAGCGGCCGACATCGACGTCCTCCGGCAGGTAGCATTTGATCATCAGATCGAACTGGCCGGAGATCGAGTAGATCTCCGACACCTCCTCGATCTCGTCCACCGCATGCTCGGCGGTGTCGTAAGCGTGGCCCAGCTCGCATTTCACCATGATGAAGATCGGACGCATCCCGCGGCCTCCGTGACTCGGTTCCGGGCGATCCTAGCCCGGCCGCGGCGCGAGGTCATGCGGGGGATGGGCCTGCGGCGAGATGGGCCTCCGACCATAATTATGGCACAGTTACACAAAATAACATGCACCCGCTGCCCATTGCCGAGCGGTACCCTGGCCATGCATTGATCCCCCGGACAGGATCCGGCCGCCGGAGTCGAGTATCGATATAAGAATACTCGTTCTTGATCTGGTTGGATGCGGCAGAATCAAGAATGGAAAAATGGACGTCATGAGCAATAGAGAGCCACTTCGGCCGCGATATCGCATCGCAGCTGTTTGGTACGGTTCGGTCATGGGTATTTATCGAAACGAAATAAAACAGGAGAGGGAACGTGGCTACAGTCAGCTATTCATGGGACACCACTGTCGTCGGCTTCACCTTGAATGACGATGCCGCCGGCAATCAGGCGGATGTCGCCATCGCCGCGACCGCCGACGGGGGCTATCTGGGCGCCTGGAGCGTCGGCAGCGTCGCCGTCGAGGGGCGGTACGTCGACGCCGAGGGCACGCCGGGCGTCGAATCCCTGATCAACACCACGCTGAACGGCCTCCAGTTCGATGCCAGCATGGCGCTGCTCGGCAACGGCCACAATGTCGTGAGCTTCACCGACAGCAGCTCGGGCACCAATACGGTCCGGATCCGCATCCTCGGCGACGGCGCCCCGGCCACGGACTTCGTCGTGGTGCCCGGCAGCCCCTCGCCCCTGCGGGAATCCGACGTCACGGCGCTGGGGGCCGACGGCTTCGCCGTGGCCTTCACCCGCGACTTCGGCGGCGGCGACACCGATATCCTGGTCCAGCGATACGAGGCGGATGGAGACCAGATCGGCGGGATCATCGTCGTCGACAACGCCGCCGGCCTCGCCACCGACCATGCCTCGATCGTCGACCTCGCCTCCGGCGGCTTCGTCGTGGCCTGGGAGCAGTCGGCGACCGCCGGCGGCGACCATTCCGTCTGGTTCCAGCTCTACGACGCATTGGGCGTACCCGTGACCGTTGCGGGCGATCCGCCCGGCGGCCATCACCTGATCGACAGCGCCGGCTCGATCAACCAGGACATCCAGGTCGCCGCCCTGCAGGATGGCGGCTTCGTCGTGGCCTATACCGACAACGGCTGGGGGACCGGCACGGATATCACGGCGCGGGTCTACAATGCCGACGGAACGGCGCGCACCACCCACCTCCTGGTCAACACCGACACCGCCCTCGATCAGCTCCGCCCGACGATCACCGTCCTGTCCAACGGCTTCTTCGTGGTCGGCTGGACCGATGTGGGCACGTTCCGATACCAGGCCTACGACCCGGCCGGCAACGCCATCGGCAGCAACTTCGGTACCCACACCAACACCATCGAAGGCGAGATCGCGGCCCTGGCCGACGGCCAGGTGGCCAGCGTGCGCGAGAGCGATTTCAGCGACGGCGACGGCAATTCGGTCCGCAGCTCGGTGCATGCGCTGACCCGCTCCACCATCGGCACGGCGGCCGGCGAGACCCTCACCGGCGACAGCCTGCGCGACAACATCAGCGGCAGCGACGGCAACGACACCCTCGACGGCGGCGCCGCGGACGACACGCTCTTTGGCGGCCTGCACGACGACGTGCTCCGCGGCGGCGCCGGGGGCGACCAGCTTTTCGGCAGCGTCGGCAGCGACACCGCCAGCTACTACACCAGCGTGGCCGGGGTCGCGGTCGATCTCGCCGCCGGCACCGGCAGCGTCGGCGATGCCGCGGGCGACTTTCTGGTCGACATCGAGAACCTCTCCGGCAGCAACCTGGGCAACGACATCCTCGCCGGCAACAGCGGCGCCAACAAGCTGCAGGGCTGGGGCGGCGACGACGTGCTCCGCGGCGGGGCGGGGGCCGACACACTGGAGGGCGGCGCCGGCACCGACACCGCCAGCTATTACAGCGGTGCGACCGGGGTTGCGGTCAACCTCGGTGCGGGCACCGCCAGCGGCGGCGATGCCGCGGGCGATATGCTGAGCGGCATCGAGAACCTCTCCGGCAGCAATCTGGGCGGCGACATCCTCACCGGCAACGCCGGCGCCAATGTGCTGCAGGGCTGGGGTGGCAACGACGCCCTTGTCGGCGGTGCCGGCAAGGATACGCTGACCGGCGGGGCCGGGCTCGACCGGATCTACGTCACCGCCCTCGGCGACAGCGTGGTCGGGGCCAATGCCGATGCCGTCACCGACTTCAGCCAAGCCCAGGGCGACGAGATCGACGTGAGCCTGATCGACGCCAACACCGGAGCCGCCGGCAACCAGGCCTTCAGCTTCATCGGCACCGCCGTCTACACCGGCGTCGCCGGGCAGCTGCGCTTCTCCATCGTCAACGGCGTCACCACCATCGCCGGCGACGTCAACGGCGACCAGGTCTCCGACTTCCACATCATCCTGACCGGCAGCATCGCTCTCGTCGCCGGCGACTTCGTGCTTTGAACCGGCCCGGCCGCCGCCGATCCGACGCCGGTCGGGGGCGGCCATCCCGTCACGAGCAAGGGAAAGCCATTCTGTCATGATCTCGCATCGCAGCCGTTCGGCATAGCCCGGTCATAAGCATTTGCCGACGTGAATTCTGAACAAGAGGGGGAAGTTATGGCCACAGTCACCTATTCATGGGCCACTGAGGTTGCCAGTTTCATCTTGAACGACGACGTGACCGGAAATCCGTCGAGTGTCGCCATCACCGCAACCGCCGATGGTGGCTATCTGGGGGCCTGGAACGTCAGCGGCAACGCCTTTGTCCGGGGGCGGTACGTCGATGCCGACGGCACGCCGGGCGTCTCGGCACAGCTCAACACCACGACGCTCGGCAACCAGGTCGACGCCAGCATGGCGCTGCTGGGCAACGGCCACAATGTCGTGACCTTCACCGATAACAGCAGCGGCGCCGATACGGTCCGGGTCCGCATCCTCGGCGATGGCGCTCCGCCCCTGGATTTCGCGGTACCGGCCGCCCCCGAGCCCCAGCGTGAATCCGACGTCGCGGCGCTGTCCGGCGGCGGCTTCGCGGTCGCCTTCACCCGCGATTACGGCGGCGGCGACACCGACATCAATCTTCAGCGGTACAACGCCGACGGAACCCTGAACGGCGGGCGGATACTGGTCGAGTCCACCATCCCCCTGGCCACCGACCATGCCTCGGTCGCCGGCCTCGCCTCCGGCGGCTTCGTCGTTGCCTGGGAGCAGTCCCCGGCCGCCGGCGGCGACCATTCCGTCTGGTTCAAGCTCTACGATGCCGCGGGCGTCGCGGTGGGCGGCTCGCAGCTGATCGACAGCGCCGGCTCGATCAACCAGGACATCCAGGTCGCCGCCCTGCAGGATGGCGGCTTCGTCGTCGCCTATGCCGACAACGGCTGGGAAGGCGGCGACGGCACCGAGATCACGGCGCGAATCTACAATGCCGACGGAACGGGGCGCAGCGGCTATCTGCTGGTCAACACCGACAACACGGGCGCTCAGCTCAATCCGACGATCACCGTCCTGTCCAACGGCTACTTTACGGTCGGCTGGACCAGAGCGGGCGTTTTCTACTATCAGGCCTACGACCCGAGTGGCGCCGCCGCCGGCGGCAACTACGGGGCCGGCGGCGGCGCCAACGAAGTCGAGATCGCAGCCCTGGCCGATGGCCGGGTGGCCAACGTGCGCGAGAGCATCATCACCGACGGCGACGGCAACTCGGTCCGCAGCTCGGTGCATGCGCTGACCCGCAGCACCGTCGGGACGGCGGAGGACGACATCCTGACCGGCGACGGCCTGCGCGATGCCATGAACGGCGGCGGCGGCAGCGACATCCTCGACGGCGCAGGCGCAGACGACGAACTGATCGGCAGCGCGGGCGACGATACGCTCCGCGGCGGCGCCGGGGCCGACACGCTGGAGGGCGGCGCCGGCATCGACACCGCGAGCTATTACAGCGGCGCGACCGGGGTCACGGTCGACCTCCTCGCCGGCGGCACTGGCGGCGATGCCGCGGGCGACGTGCTGACCGGCATCGAGAACCTCACCGGCAGCAACCTGGGCGGCGACATCCTCTCCGGCAACGCCGGCGCCAATGTGCTGCAGGGCTGGGGCGGCGATGATGCCCTCGTCGGCGGAGGCGGCAAGGACACGCTCACCGGCGGGGTCGGGGCCGACGATTACCGCTTCATCGCCCTAAGCGACAGCGTGGTCGGGGCCAATGCCGACGTCATCACCGACTTCAGCCACGCCCAGGGCGACGATGTCGACCTGACGGGGATCGACGCCAACACCGGCGCCGCCGGCAACCAGGCCTTCAGCTTCATCGGCGCCAACCTCTACAGCGGCGCCGCCGGCCAGCTGCGCTTCTCCATCGTCAACGGCGTCACCACCATCGCCGGCGACGTCAACGGCGACATGGTCTCGGACTTCCACATCACCCTGACCGGCAGCATCGCCCTCGTCGCCGCCGACTTCGTGCTCTGACCACGGCGCGGCCGGCGGCAGACCGCCGGCCGCCAACCCTCAACCACGGAGGCCCATCATGGCCGTCGTCAACGGAACCGCCGGAAACGATCTGATCCATGTTGCCGGCGACGGGTTGATCGCCCCGCCCGGCGTCATCGATATCGCCCTGGCCACGGCCTTCGACGACACGCTGAACGGCCTCGGCGGCAACGACTCGCTCTACGGCAGAGACGGCAACGACAGACTCGACGGCGAGGTCGGCAACGACACGCTCAGCGGCGGCGCCGGCAACGATTTTCTGCGGGGAGGTGCCGGGGCGGACACTCTCGACGGCGGCGCCGGCACCGACACCGCCAGCTGGTACACCGGCGTGACCGGGGTCATCATCGACCTCACCGCCGGCCTCGGCACCAGCGGCGACGCCGCGGGCGACACGCTGAGCGGCATCGAGAACCTTTCCGGCAGCCAGAGCAACGACATCCTCGAAGGCAACAGCGGCACCAATGTGCTGCAGGGCTGGAACGGCACCGACGCCCTTGTCGGCTTGGCCGGCAAGGACACGCTCACCGGTGGCGCCGGGGCGGACCGCTACTTCTTCACCGCCCTCGGCGACAGCATGGTCGGGGCCAACGCCGACGTCATCACCGACTTCAGCCACGCCGAGGCCGACCAAGTCGACCTGGGTTTCATCGACGCCAACACCGGCGTCGTCGGCGACCAGGCCTTCAGCTTCATCGGCACCGGCCTTTACACCGGCGTCGCCGGCCAGCTGCGCTACGCCATCGCCGGCGGCGTCACCACCATCGCCGGCGACGTCAACGGCGACAAGGTCAGCGATTTCCACATCACCGCAACCGGCACCATCAATTTCATCGCCCTCGATTTTGTGCTCTGAACCGGCCCGGGCCCCGGCCGAGCGCGGCCGGGGCCCGGGAAACCGGACACGATATCCACGTTCCCGCAGGCGGGCATCCTCCATTCGGCTGAGGCGGCCGAGGGCGGTCCGGGGCAGACTGACGGGCGGCATCGCGTGCCGCAGCATCCGCGACAGGGAGACCGATCATGGCCGTCGTCAACGGAACCGCGGGAAGCGATCTGATCCATGTCGCCGGCGACGGCATCGTCGCCTCGCCCGGCTTCACCGACATCGCCCAGGCGACGGCCTTCGCCGACACTCTGAGCGGCCTCGGCGGGGCCGACGCGATCTATGGCGGCGCCGGCGACGACCTGATCGACGGTGGTGACGGCAACGATTCCCTGATCGGAGGCGCCGGCGCGGACACGCTGCTCGGCGGCGCCGGCATCGACACCGTCAGCTACAGCGGCAGCACCAGCAGCATCATCGTCGATCTCACCACCGGCCGCGGCTCTTTCGGCGATGCCGAGGGCGACACGATCTCCGGCATCGAGAACGTCCAGGGCACTGACGGCCTCGGCGACAGCCTGTCCGGGTCCGCAGTGGCCAACACGCTCAGCGGCCTCAGCGGCAACGACTTTCTTCTCGGTCTGGGCGGCAACGACACGCTCCTCGGTGGCGACGGCGACGACGGCCTGCGGGGCGGTGCCGGGGCGGATCGGCTCGACGGCGGTGCCGGCATCGACAGCGTCGGTTACGCCTCCAGCGCCGCCGCGGTTGCGATCGATCTCAGCACCGGCCTTTGCAGCGGCGGCGAGGCCCAGGGCGACACGATCTCCGGCATCGAGGACATCTATGGCGGCACGCACGGCGACACCCTCACCGGCTCCGCAGTCGCCAACTTCCTCTTCGGCGCTGATGGGAACGATATCCTTTCCGGCCTCAGCGGCGACGACCTGCTCTACGGCAGCAACGGCGACGACGTGCTCCGCGGCGGCGCCGGGGCCGACCAGTTCGACGGCGGTGCCGGCATCGACCTCGTCAGCTTCTACGGCGCTGCCGCCGCGGTGACGGTCATTCTGGCCGGTGCCGGCTTTGGCGGCGACGCCGATGGCGACTCCTACGTCGAGGTCGAGAACGTCAACGGTGGCACGGCCGGGGACCTCATCACCGGCAACGTCTCCGCTAACGTGCTCAACGGCTATGACGGCAACGATTGGCTCGACGGCCGCCACGGCAATGACACGCTCCTCGGCGGCGTGGGCGACGATTCCCTTGAGGGCGGCATCGGCGCGGATCGTCTCGACGGTGGTGCCGGTATCGATACGATCAGCTACTTCTTCAGCACCGGGTCACCGTCGACCTGAGCACCGGCGTCTGCAGCGGCGGCGAGGCTCAAGGCGACGTGGTCTCCGGCGTCGAGAACATTCAGGGAACGTTGTCGTATGCCGATACTCTGACCGGCTCGTCCGTCGCGAACCTCCTGGACGGCCTGTCCGGGAATGATGTCCTCGACGGTCTCGGCGGCGCCGACACGCTGATCGGCGGCGGAGGGGACGACACGCTCCGCGGCGGCGACGGCGACGATGTCCTCCATGTCGACGGTGGGCTCGGGCCGGACCTGTTGGACGGCGGTGCCGGCCGCGATACCGTCGTGTTCACGATCGCCACGGTCTGCGACTACCAGGCGGACGAGTTCGATCCCCACATCGTCACGGATGACTGGCAGAACTGGGAGGTGATCCAGGGCTCCGCCGGCAACGACACGATCCGCACCGTCAACAAGGGCTTTGCCGTGGAGCTGCGCGGCGGCGCCGGTGACGACGTGCTCGCCACCGCGGTCGACGCCGCCTTCGGCGACACGCTGTCGGGCGAGGCCGGCAACGACCAGCTCGACGGCGGCGCCGGCAACGATGTCCTCCGCGGCGGCGCCGGGGCGGATGCGCTGGCGGGCGCCGGCGGCACCGACACCGCCAGCTATTACAGCGGCACCGTCGGGGTCGTGGTCAGCCTTGCCAGCGGCCTCGGCGGCGGCGGCGAGGCCCAGGGCGACACCCTGTCCGGCATCGAGAACCTTTCCGGCAGCCAGGGCAGCGACAGCCTCTACGGCAATGCCGGCGCCAATGTCCTGCAGGGCTGGAACGGCAACGACGCCCTTTTCGGCCGGGCCGGCAAGGACACGCTCACCGGCGGCGCCGGGGGCGACCGCTTCACCTTCACCGCGTTAAGCGACAGCGTGGTCGGGGCCAATGCCGACCGGATCACCGATTTCAGCCGGGCCCAGGGCGATCGCATCGACCTGGCGGCGATCGACGCCAGGTTCACGGTCGTGGGCGACCAGGCCTTCAGCTTCATCGGCACCGCTGCTTTCACCGGCGTGGCGGGCCAGCTCCACTATTGGCACGACGCCGGCCGGACCATCGTCTCCGGCGACGTCAACGGCAATGGCACCGCCGACTTCAACATCACCCTGACCGGCACCATTGCCCTCGTCGCCGGCGACTTCGTGCTGTAGCGGCCGGCGCCCGCCGCGGTCGTGCCGTCAGCTCACGCGGGTCTGTCGACCGCGCCGCTGCCCTCATCCGTTCGTATGACGTGGCGGGGGACGCGGCAGGATAGGATTTTGCGGACGGTCGCTCGACGAGAGGGGAACGGAACGATGGCATTCACGCCCGGCAACCTCACCGCGCTGGATTGGGACCTCACGCGCAATGCGGCGGCACTGTCGGCCCCGATCGACGATTTCGGAGAAGAAGTCGTCTGGGCCAGGCTGCAGGTGACGGCCGGCGTCACCTATTATCTGGTCGGAAGCACCGTCAGTGCCGCTGGCCGCGGCACCGGCGTCGGCGTCATCGACGCGGATGGAAACCCGCTCGCCGGCAGCACGGGCGGCGAGCTCGGCATCCTGACCTTTTCGGCGACATCGACCGGATCGGTGTTCGTCGGAATCGCGAACGCAATGGCCTATCCGGGGGTCGCGGATCTCTTCGTCACCACCGATGCGGCGTCGCTGGTCCAGGCCAGCGGTTCGTACACGGCGCTGGCCGGCGAACGAGTCGCCGGCCGCGGAGATAGCAATTCGATCGACCTCGGGGTGGCCGGGCTGGACGCGCTGGGCGGTGGCGGCGACGACAGCCTCACCGGCAACGGCCTCGACAACCGCCTCAGCGGCGGCACCGGGGACGATCGCATCAATGCCGGGGACGGCAACGACGCGATCTGGGGCGGCCTCGGAATCGATACCATCGACGGCGGCGCCGGCAACGACATCGTCTATGCCGGCGACGCTCCCGACTCCGTCCTCGGCGGAGACGGCATCGACCAGCTGCGCGGCGGCGGCGGGGCCGACTGGCTCGAGGGCGGGGCCGGCAACGACACGATTTTCGGGGATGCCGGGAACGATTATGCCATTGGCGGGATCGGCAACGACACGGTATCCGGAGGTGACGGAGATGACCGCGTCGCCGGCGCCGAGGGTGACGACGTGCTCCGCGGCGGGGCCGGCGAAGACGGACTCGTCGGCGACGCCGGCAACGACATGATTTTCGGGGATGACGCCCATGACTTCATCACCGGGGACGACGGCAACGATTCGCTCGAGGGCGGCGCCGCCAACGACCAGCTCTATGGCCAGGCGGACAACGACGTGCTCCGTGGCGGCGCCGGGGCCGACACGCTCGACGGCGGCGCCGGCATCGACACCGCCAGCTACTACACCGGCACGGTCGGGGTCGTGGTCGATCTCTCCACCCGGAAGGGCAGCGGCGGCGAGGCCCAGGGCGACAGCTTGTATGACATCGAGAACCTCTCCGGCAGCCAGGGCAACGACAGCCTGATCGGGACCGGCGGCGCCAACCTGCTGCAGGGCTGGAACGGCAACGACGTGCTCCGTGGCGCCGCCGGGGCCGACCGGCTCGACGGCGGCGCCGGCATCGACACCGCGAGCTATTACAGCGGCACCACCGGGGTCGTGGTCAGCCTGGTCAGCGGCCTCGGCAGCAGCGGCGAGGCCCAGGGCGATACCCTCTCCGGCATCGAGAACCTCTCCGGCAGCCAGGGCTGGGACAGCCTGTACGGCAATGCCGGCGCCAATGTGCTGCAGGGCTGGAACGGCAACGACGCCCTCTTCGGCCGGACCGGCAAGGACACGCTCACCGGCGGCGCCGGGGTGGATCGCTTCGTCTACGGCAGCATCGCCGACAGCGTGGTCGGGGCCAATGCCGACCGCATCACCGATTTCAGCCATGCCCAGGCCGACCGCATCGACCTGGCGGCGATCGACGCCAGGTTCACGGTCGCCGGCGACCAGGCCTTCAGCTTCATCGGCACCGCCGCTTTCACCGGCGTCGCCGGGCAGCTCCACTATTGGCACGACGCCGGCCGGACCATCGTCTCCGGCGACGTCAACGGCAACGGCACCGCCGACTTCAACATCACCCTGACCGGGACCATCAGCCTCGTCGCCGGCGACTTCGTGCTCTGAGGCCGCCTCAGTCCGGCGCGGCGGCCGCCACGATCCGGCATCTGAGGACATTGTCCGCAGGCTCGGCTTGCGCAATCCTGGATGAGAGCCCGCCGGAGCAACCGGCAAAGTCGGCCGGCGGTGCGTCGCCCGGTCCCATCGACCATCCGGCCGACCCAATCTCGATCGGGAGGAAGCAGCACCATGGCGTCCATCAACACGCGCAGCACCGGGCTGATGTCGCAGTCGAGTACCGGCCTCAGGGGCAATGGCAGCTCGCTCAATTCCGCCATTTCGGGCGACGGCCGCTTCGTCGTCTTCGCGAGCGAGGCGACCAATCTGGGCGGCACCGGCACGGCCAATCCGGACATCTATCTGCGCGACACTCTGACCGGAACCACGACGCTGCTGTCGCACACGCCGGGCGGGGCTCACTCCAATGGAAATGAGGATCTGCCGGCGATCTCGGATGACGGCCGCTTCGTGGTGTTCCAGAGCAACGCCAGCGATCTGGTCGCGGGCGACGGCAACGGCGCCGCCGACATCTTCCTGCGCGACACGCTGGACGGCAGCACCACGCTGATCTCCGTCGCCGGCAACGGCACCCAGGGCAACGGCCCGTCCGGGCAGGCGCAGATCTCGGGCGACGGCCGCTATGTCGTGTTCCAGAGCGCGGCCAGCAACCTGGTCGCGGGCGACAGCAACGGCACCACCGACATCTTTCTGCGCGACACCCTGGCTGGCACCACCAGCCGGCTCTCGGTCAGCACGGCCGGGGTGCAGGGCAACGGGTCGGTCGAGTCCCCGGACATCTCCTTCGACGGCGTCACGGTCGTGTATTCCAGCACCGCCACCACCCTGGTGGCGGGCGACAGCAACGGCGTCAGCGACGTCTTCCTGCGCGACCTCTCGACCGGGGTCACCGCCCGCGTCTCGGTCAGCTCGGCCGGGGTGCAGGCGAATGGCGCCTCGGTCGATGCCAGCGTCTCGGGCGACGGCCTCGACGTGGCCTTCACCTCCGCCGCCACCAACCTGGTCGCTGGCGACGCCAACGGCGTCGACGACATCTTCCTGCGCGACCGGGCGGATGGCACCACCACCTTGGTTTCCGTCAGCAGCGCCGGAGTCCAGGGCAACGGCGCCTCGCTCGACGCCTCGATCTCGGGCGACGGCCGCTATGTCGTGTTCGAAAGCGCGGCCAGCAATCTGGTCGCCGGCGACAGCAACGGCGTCAACGACGTCTTCCTGCGCGACACGGTGACCGGCACCACCATCCGCCTGTCCGTCGGGCTGGGCGGGGCGCAGGCGAACGGCGCGTCGTTCGGCGCCGAGATCTCGGCGGACGGCCACATCGTCACCTTCTCCAGCGCCGCCAGCAACCTGGTGGCGGGCGACAGCAACGGCGTCACCGACGTCTTCCGGGTATCGCTGGCGGCGTCGAATGCGGCCGACTGGATGGTGGGATCGGACGCCAACGACTCGCTGTCGGGCCTCGGCGGCAGCGACATCCTCACCGGCGGTCTCGGCGACGACCAGCTGCAGGGCGGGGCCGGCCTGGACACTCTCGACGGCGGCGCCGGCATCGATACCGCGGTCTATGACGGGAGCGCGGCGGGCGTGACGGTCAACCTTTCGACCGGCAGGGGCACCGGCGGCGACGCCCAGGGCGACACCTATGTCGGCATCGAGAATGTCCGCGGCAGCAACGTGAGGGACATCATCGACGGCACGGCCGGCGCCAACCTGCTCCAGGGGTCCGGAGGGGACGATGTGCTTCGCGGCGGGGCTGGGGCCGATACCCTCGATGGTGGTGGCTTTGGCATTGGGAACAGCGAGTCGGATACCGCCAGCTACTACACCAGCTCGATCGGGGTCACGATCAGCCTGGCCGCCGGCACCGCCAGCGGTGGCGACGCGCAAGGCGACGTCCTGATCTCGATCGAGAATCTGTCCGGCAGCCAGGGCAACGATGTTCTGATCGGGAGCGACTTCCCCAATGTCACCAACACCCTGGAAGGCTGGGGCGGCGACGACGTGCTGTCCAGAGGGGGGAATGACGGTACGGATATCCTCAGGGGCGGTGCCGGGGCCGACCGTTTTGTCTTCGACAGAACCGAGGTCAGCCCGGCGGGAGTCGTTTACGTCGTCATCGACGATTTCAGCCACGCCCAGGGCGACAAGATCGACCTGTCGGCGATCGACGCCGACACCACCACGCCCGGCGACCAGGCCTTCACCTTCATCGGCACCGCCGCGTACACCGGGGTGGGGCAGCTCCGCTACGCCGTCACCGCCCCCGGGGTCACCACCATTGCCGGCAACATCGACCGCTTCGGCGGCTCCGATTTCCACCTCACCGTGACCGGCAACATCGCCCTCGTCGCCGCCGACTTCGTGCTCTAGCCGATCCGGTCCGGCGCCGGGCCGCGGACGGTGCGGCGCCAGACCAGCGGCGCCGGGATCGTCAGCCGCAGCGGCGCCGTGCCCTCCGCGGAGTCCAGCGCCGCCATCACCGCGTCGCCGGTGGCGTCGACCGACTGGTCGAAGGTGGTCAGGTCATAGGCCGACCACCCGGCCTGCTCGGTGTTGTCGAAGCCGATGACGCAGAGATCCTCGGGCACGCGCAGGCCCAGGTCGTGGCGCGCGGCGTCGAGGAAGCCGAAGGCGACCAGGTCGCTGATGCAGAAGGCTGCGTCCGGCCGGTCCGGCCGCAGCAGCAGGTCGTGCGCCGCGGCCCGGCCGGTGGCGTAGACGGTGCGGCCGCCGCGCCAGACCGCCGGCTGGATCCCCTCGGCCCGGGCGGCGGCGAGGAAGCTGGCCTCGCGCGCCAGCAGCGACGGCGTGCCCTGGGCCGAGGTCACCAGGCACGGCCGGCGGCAGCCGGCGCGGCGGAAGGCGGCGACCGCCAGCCGGCCGGGCAGGGCGCTGTCGATGGCGATATTGTCCGGCCCCTCGATCCGGTCGTCGCGGTTGATCAGCACCACCCGCTGCCCGGCGGCGATGCACAGCCGGGTGATGTCCTCCGACGGGGTGCCGGACAGCACGATGGTGGCGTCGGCGCGGTAGTTCAGGATCTGCCGCAGCGCCGACCGGGCATCGGCGTCGCCGCGGCCGCTGGTGCCGATCAGCATGGCGACGCGGCCGCTGTGCTGCAGCCGGTCGGTCAGGGCCCCGACCATCCGCGACCGCAGCGGCGTCTCCAGGTCGGAGGCGACGATGCAGACGATGCTGCTGGACCGCCGCGTCAGGCCGCGGGCCAGGTGGTTGACGTGGTAGCCCAGCGCCTCCGCCGCCTGCAGCACCCGCTGCCGGGTCTCGGCCGAGACGCTGGCGCCCGGGGTGAAGGTGCGCGAGACGGCGGAGCGGGAGACCCCGGCCCGGTCGGCCACCTGCTGGGCGCTGGCGAAGCTGCGACGCGTCACGAGGAATCCTGAATGGGGCGCTTGTCCGAGACAGCAGGGTGCCAATTTTATGCACAGCCATGCAGAAGACAAGCACTACAGCTGGTTCAGCAGTGCCGACCATGGGCTATGGGTGGTTGACAGCCAGGCTGTTTCGTGTCGAGCTTGCACAGCCGTGCAAATGCCTCGGCATGTGGCGCGGACCGTTGCAATCCGGTCGCGTCCTGAACAGCCCGGGGCGGCGGCGTGACGGAAGGAACATCCTGATGCCGCGATTGCGGCACAGGATCCCGCGAGGGCCGTTGGAGGAGGCGGTTCCGGAGGGAAGCGGAAGGGATCGATCATGGGACATCAGACGACGCTCGGAGGCGACCGGCTTCAGGCTCTGGCGGAGGAGTTGCGGGAGCGCCGGTCGCGCATGCAGTTCAGCCCGCGCACGGCCAAGCTGCTCGACAGCGGCGTGCCGAAGATGGCGCAGAAGCTGGTCGAGGAGGCGGCCGAGGTGGCGATCGACGCCGTCCGCGGCGAACGCCAGGCCGTGATCGAGGAGGCCGCCGACCTGATGTTCAATCTCACGGTGCTGCTGACCGAGCTCGAGATCAGCCCCCGCGAGGTCTGGGACGAGATGGACCGCCGCCAGAAGCTCTATGGCATCGCCGAGAAGCTGCCGAAGGACCGGTAGCCCGGTCCCTCGGCGCTGTTTCCCTTCGGATTCTTCTAGATCGTCTCGACCGCGGGGCCGCCGATCTTCGGATCGGTCAGGCTCGGGCGGCCGGTCTCGACATGGCCGGCGAAGCGGCGCAGGAAGCCGTCCCCGGTGCCCACCGTGACGCTCAGATCGAACCAGCCGGAGCTGGACCGCAGCGACCAGCGGTCGCGCACCAGGGCGCCCGGCCACAGGTAATGGTGGCGCGGCGGCTCCGCGCTGTAGCCATTGCTGACCGTCAGATAGCAGGGCCGGAAGCTGGCATTGGTCAGCAGCAGCGTGACGTCGCCGCCCAGGCCGTCCTGGATCAGCCGCACCTCGGGCCGGGCGGTGCCCGACAGGACCGGGGTCAGGCGGCCCTTGAACTGGTTCAGCATGCCGTTCGGCCCGTAGACCGACAGGTCATAGCTGCCGGCGCGGTCCGGCGTCCAGCTGTCGGACAGCGAGTCGCCGGCCCCGACCGTGTACTGCCACGGCCCGCGCCGGTCGGCGGTCGGCTGCATCGGCCGGTCCGGGAACACGGTGTCGTCCGGCTCGTAGGGCTTGCCCGTCTCGTTGAAGGTCGCGCCGCCGCTGCCATAGACGATGAAGCAGGCGCCGGCCGACCCGGCATTGGCGAAATCGATCCAGAAGCGCTGCCCGCCCGGATCGACCCGGCCCTGGGCGCCGAGCCGGTAGGGCAGGGGCCGGGCGCGGCGCTGGCCGCGCTGCTGCACCGGCTTTGACTGCGCCGCGGGCGGCACCGGCCCGGGCCGGCCGGCGGCGGCATCCGCCTCGGCCTTGTAGCGGCGCGTGTCCGGCAGCGGCGGCAGGGCGGCGTCGGGGGTGCGGAAATCGAAGGCCGTGGTCAGGTCGCCGCAAACCGCGCGGCGCCAGGGCGAGATGAAGCGGCAAGGTACGCCGAAGCGCCGCTCGATGAACTGCAGCACCGAGGTGTGGTCGAACAGCTCGGAGCAGACCCAGCCGCCCTTGCTCCAGGGCGAGACCACCAGCATCGGCACCCGGGGCCCGAGGCCGATCGGCACGCCATTGTAGTTCTCGTCCGCGACCGGCAGCGTGCTGCGGCCCTGATAGCCGTAGAACCTGGTGTTCACCGGCGGCACCGGTGCCGGAACATGGTCGAAGAAGCCGTCATTCTCGTCGTAGTTCACGATCAGGACGGTCTTGGCCCAGACCTTCGGGTTGCTGGTCAGCGCCTCGAGGATCTTGTCGACCAGCGCCTGGCCGGCGGCGGGCGAGGCGTTGGGGTGCTCGCAGAAGGCGTCCGGGCAGATCACCCAGGACACTTGCGGCAGCCGGTCGGCCTTGACGTCGTCGGCGATCGCCCGCGCCAGCACGGCGTCGTAGGGATCCTCGTTCGAGGCCAGCTTCGGCCCGACATAGGCGCGGCCGCGCTTGTACAGGTCGGAGCTCTTGTCGAGCTTGCGGAAGTCGCGGTGATAGGCCAGCGAATTGCAGCCATAGTTGGAATAGGCCTGATAGACCCGCCAGTCGACCCCGTGCTTCTCCAGCGTCTCGGCATAGGCTTCCCAGGCGAGCCCTTCCCAGGGCTCGTCGAGATCCATGTCGCCGGTCCAGTTGTTGTCCAACTCCTGCCCGTGCAGCCGGCGCTTCGGGTTCTGCGGGTCGCGGCCGGTCAGGGTGTAGACGCTGGCGCCGCCGGTGAAGTACTGCCGGTTCGGCTCGGTGTTGGCGAATATCGAGCAGTGGTTGGCGTCGCAGACGGTGAACGCATCCGCCAGGTGGCGATAGAAGGGCAGGTCGGAGGCGGTGTCGTAATAGCCCATCGACATCCGGCTCTTCAGCGGCACCCAGCTGTCCCAATTCTTCCACAGCGACTGGTCGAGCTTCCAGCTGTGGTCGGTGCCGTCCATGTGCTGGGCGCTGGTGCTGCCGGTGTCGAGCCGGAACGGCAGGACGTAGTCGAGCCGGGCCTGGGCCTTGGGGTCGCCTTCGTACCAGCGCTCGCGCTCATGCCAATGGTCCCAGCCGACATTGTCGTAGCCGGTGCGGCTGGTGCCGTTGCGGCCGACGCTCTGGTACCAGACCGGCCGGCCGCTCGGCAGCGGCGCCGGGCGCGGGTCGCCGAAGCCGCGGACGCCGTTCAGCGTGCCGAAGTAATGGTCGAAGGACCGGTTTTCCTGCATCAGCACGACGATGTGCTCGACATCGCGCAGGGTGCCGGTGGCGTTGTGGGCGGGAATCGCCATGGCCTGGCGGATGCTGGCCGGCATGGCCATCGCGGCCGCGGCGGCGAGGCCGGTCTTCAGGAATTGGCGGCGGCTGTCGGAACTCACGATCGGTGTCTCATGGCAACGGGAAGAATCGGACGCCGCTCCTATAGCAGCGAACCGTGACGGACCGGTGAAGCCAGGTCTGGGAAATGCCGGGAAGGATCCATCGTGGTTGCTTCAGCCGAGGTCGCGGCGCAGTCTGGCGCCGAACGCCGCGAGAGTTTCCGGACGGACCGACCCATGACCGACCATCATCATCACGAGACCCCGGCCCCCTCTGACACACCCGATTGGCGCCTGAACGGTGTGCGCGTGATCCGCGGCACCGATCTCGACCCCAACACCGCCCAGACCCCGGGCATGGACCGCAAGGCGGCGATCAACGCCGCCCGGGTCGGGGCGCAGAAGATCTGGGCGGGCACGGTCACCATCCACCCCGACGCCAAGACCGGCGCGCATCACCACGGCCCGTTGGAGAGCGTGATCTACGTCGTCCGCGGCAAGGCCCGGATGCGCTGGGGCGAGAAGCTGGAATTCGTCGCCGAGGCCGAGGCGGGCGACTTCATCTTCGTGCCGCCCTATGTGCCGCACCAGGAGATCAACGCCTCGACCGACGAGCCGCTGGAATGCGTGCTGGTGCGCAGCGACAAAGAGGCGGTGGTGGTCAATCTCGACATCGAGCCGGTGGAGAAGCCGGAGGCCGTCTACTGGGTCGACCCGATCCACAAGCATCCGTGAGCGCGCACGGGATGAGGATAGCGGTCGGCGGGTTCCAGCACGAGACCAACAGCTTTGCCTCGGTGAAGGCCGGCTACGACCAGTTCGAGACCGCCGACGGCTGGCCCGGCTTGTCGCGCGGCGCGGCGCTGGCGCCGGCCCTGGCCGGGATCAACCTGCCCGCCGCCGGCTTCCTTGCAGCCGCGACGGCGGCGGGGCACGAGATCGCGCCGCTGCTGTGGTGCTCGGCCTCGCCCTCGGCGCCGGTGACCGACGACGCCTTCGAGCGGATCACGGCGATGCTGGTCGCCGACCTGCGCGCCGCCGGGCCGGTCGACGCGGTCTATCTCGACCTGCACGGCGCCATGGTGACCGAGAGCGTGCCGGACGGGGAGGGCGAGATCCTGGCCCGCATCCGCGCCGTCACCGGGCCGGATATCCCGATCGTGGCCAGCCTCGACCTGCACGCCAATGTCACCCGGCGGATGGTCGACCTGTCCGACCTGCTGGTGCCGTACCGCACCTATCCGCATGTCGACATGGCCGAGACCGGGGCGCGGGCGGCGGCGCTGCTGGACCGCATTCTGTCCGGCTGGCGACCTGCGAAGGCGTTCCGGCAGGCGGAGTTCCTGGTCTCCCTGGTGGGTCAATGCACGCTCAGCGACCCGGCGCGCCGGCTCTACGCCCTGATGGCCGAGCTCGAGAGCCGGCACGACGTCTCGCTCGGCTTCTCCATGGGCTTCCCGGCGGCGGATTTCGCCGATTGCGGCCCCAGCCTGGTCGGCTACGGCGCCGATGCCGCGGCGCTGGCAACGGCGGTGGACGAGATGACGGCCGCGATCGCCGCGGCCGAGCCGGAGTTCGTGCCGGTGCTGCTGCAGCCCGACGCGGCGGTGGCCGAGGCCCGGCGCCTTGCCGGGGTGACGCGGCCGGTGGTGCTGGCCGACACTCAGGACAATCCCGGCGGCGGTGCCGAATCCGACGGGGTGGTGCTGCTGGAGGCGCTGATCCGCGGCGGCGCCGAGGGCGCGGTGCTGGGCCTGCTGGCCGACGCGGCCACGGCGGCGGCGGCGCATGCGGCCGGAATCGGGGCGGTGCTGGACCGCGGCATCGGCGCCGGCAGCGCCTATCGCGGGCAGCAGCCGCTGCGGGCGGAATGGACGGTCGAGGCGCTGGGCGATGGCCGCTTCACCGGCACCGGCCCGTTCTACGGCGGCAACCGCATGCAGCTCGGCCCGATGGCGCTGCTGCGCCATCCGGGCGGCGTCCGCGTTGTGGTGTGCAGCCGCAAGCAGCAGGCGGCCGACCGGGAAATGTTCCGGCATCTCGGGGTCGAGCCGGCGGAGCAGACCATCCTGGCGCTGAAGAGCTCGGTCCATTTCCGCGCCGATTTCGAGCCGATCGCCGCGGCGGTGCTGGTGGTCGAGGCCCCGGGTCCGAACCTGGCCGACCCCGCGGCCCAGCCCTTCACCCGCCTGCGCGACGGCGTCCGGTTGCGGCCACTGGGCCCCGTCTTCTTCCGGCGGCCACCCCGCACCTGACCGGATTCGGCTCAATGCCGACGATCGATGGCGCTGCTGGCTTCCGCGAAGCGGACATTCCGGGCGCGCTGTCGTTGCCCGAAAGCGGACCTCGCACAGGAGGGCCGCCTGTCGTCGATTTGGCTCAGATGGTCCGTGTCCGGGTATCGAAGGAAGGCTGCACAGTGGCAACTTTTGTTTAGGGCTCGGATGCCGGCCCTGGCGCAGGAGAAGGGGCCGGGAGCGGGGCCGGCGTCCGAAGCCCTAAACAGCGGGGGACGCCAAAGCCGTCGATCCTGCCGACGTCGCCTCAATGACCTACCGATAAACCTCCACCGCTTGAATCCGCATCAATTGATTTTGCAACTTTCCATATCAGTAACTTCGTCCAACCAGGAAACAACCCTCACCGGCACTTCGTATCTTTCCGCATCGACTATCATAAATGTGTAATCAACGTTGAGATAAGGAACTCCAAAATACACCTGATGAACAATATTATTATTGAATAATAGGACAAAGCCCCAGAACAAATCTGCATCTTTCGTCGTATTTCTGAGATGAGAATCCTTTATTCGATGCAATAGGCTGGAAATCCCAGATGCAGATGCCGATATCTGGCATGACTGATCTGCAATCTCTCGGAGGGCCTCCGATGTCGCCGGAATCGCTATAGTGGTACCGTAGTCGCGTCTAAATATTACCAATTGCATACCAGAAATATTTTTCAAGTCTGAGTCGATTTTATCTAAAGACTCGATAATAACGGCCGTCTCAGTGGGCTTCTGATTTGGTATGCAGCCGACAACCAGCCCAGCCACCAGCCAGACAAAACGCTTCATGAGACCCCCCACATTAATGGTCTCATTATAGCTGAGTCGAACAGGCCGGATAGGGTCGCATGCGGTCATGTCCGCTCTCCGGCGCCGCGTGCGATGGCTGGTTTCGGGCACTCCGCAGCCGGCCCTGGCCGTCCGAGCAGGGCTTCCGGCGTCCTGCCGTGACCGGGCGCCGGCTCGGGCGTCGCGCGCCGGGGCCGGTCCCCTCATGGCGCCCGACAAGCGGGAGATACGAATTCGCTTGCTTTTTTGTTCCTCTTTTGTTCTAATCAAGCCATGGTCGATGACGCCATCAAAGCCGAAACTCCCTCCGCCGCTTCGCCGGCCACGGACGAGGCCGACATTTCGATGCTGTCCGAGCTGGCGGGGCTCGCCTTCGGGCTGGCCTCGGGGTTCCAGGCCCAGGGCGTCGCCGCCCTCGAGGCCGGCGATCTCGACCGCGCCGGGGAGGCGGAGACCCGCTTCAGCAGCCTCTTCCTCGGCATCCGCCGCGCCATCGCCCTCAAGATGAAGTTGCGGGAACAGCGCGAGGAGGCACAGCGCGAGGCCGTAGCCCACAAGGACCGGCGGCAGGACGAGAAGGACCGCCGGCGCCGCGCCGTCGGTGAACGCATGTCCCGCGCCGTCGCCGCTGAAAGGCCCGAGGCGAGGGAGCGGCTGACCGCCGATCTCTGGGAACGGCTGACCGAGGATGAGCGCATCGACGCCGACCTCGCCGACACCGCTTTGCCGATCGACGTCCTGATCGCCCGGCTCCGCCGCGACCTCGGCCTGCCGC